>JBBDQS010000083.1:4001-26467 GCA_040905805.1 Egibacteraceae bacterium
CCCCCCCCCCCTGTGGGTACTGAGACGGAAGGGTCGTGAGGCGCGGTTGACGAGCGCGATCGAAGGGGCGATGCCGTGATTGATGAGGGGACGTTGGCCGTCGTGTCGAACCGCCTTCCTGTCCGGCGGGTCGGGAGCAAGTGGCAGGCAGCGGTCGGTGGGTTGGTCACGGCGTTGCGCCCGATCGTGCGGCAACGTGCCGCGCGGTGGATCGGTTGGGACGGCGGCGCGGAGAGCCTGCCCGCCGCGTTGCCGGGCACCCCCGCCGAGCTGGCGCCGGTGAGCCTGTCGGCCACGGAGGTGCGCCACTACTACGACGGCTTCGGCAACCGCACCATCTGGCCGTTGTTCCACGACAACATCGAGACCCCGGCCTTCCACCGGGAATGGTGGGATTCCTACGCCGGCGTGAACAGGCGCTTCGCCGACGTGTGCGCCGACAGCGGGGACGCCGCGCTGTGGTGGGTGCACGACTACCACCTCATGCTCCTGCCGCAGATGCTGCGGGACAAGCAGCAGGACGCACCGATCAGCTTCTTCCTGCACATCCCCTGGCCGCCACCGGAGCTGTTCGCGCGCCTGCCGTGGCGGCGGGAGATCCTCCTCGGGCTCCTGGGCGCCGATGTGGTGACGTTCCACACCGAGCAGTACCGCAAGAACTTCGTGCGCACCTGTGGCCGGGTGCTGTCGCGCGACGAGGCGCGCGCCTTCGGGCGGACCATCGAGCTGGCGGACGGCCGACAGGTGCACACGGCCGCCAACCCCATCTCCATCGACAACGACGACTTCGCCGACTTGGCGGTGTCCGCCGAGGTGGCCGCCGAGCGCGAACGCCTCCAGCAGCAGTTCGGTGACCGGATGATGCTCCTCGGCGTCGATCGGCTCGACTACACCAAGGGCATACCCCAACGCCTCGAGGCCTTCGAGCGGCTGCTTGACCGCCGACCGGACCTGCGCACCAAGCTGGTGCTCGTCCAGCTCGCCGTCCCCAGCCGCGGCAACGTCAGCGCGTACCAGGGTCTGCGCAGCCAGGTGGAGGCCATCGTCGGGCGCATCAACGGGCGCTTCACCGAGCCCGGCCATGACGCGCCGGTGCACTACCTGCACCGCGGCGTCCCGTTCCCCCACGTCGTCGCCTCGTACTGCCAGGCCGACGTCATGCTCGTCACGCCGCTGAAGGACGGCATGAACCTGGTCGCCAAGGAGTTCATCATCACGCAGGCCGCTGCGGGTCGGGCGGGCGCGCTGGTGCTCAGCGAGTTCACGGGCGCAGCCCTCGAGCTCCGTGAGGCCTTCCCCTGCAACCCCTTCGACATCGAGGGCCTCAGCCACGTCCTCGAACGGGCGATCGCTGCGCCGGAAGACGATCGCCGGACACGGAGCCGGGCGATGGCCCGCCGGCTGCGGCGCGCGGACGTGCACCGTTGGGCGCGCCTGGAGCTGGAGACGGCGTTCCAGTAAACCTACTCTTACGTAAGGTTGGTGTGCCAGGTACGATGGACGACGAGTGTCGGTATCTGGAGGGCATGTGGGCCAGCAGATGCATCGGATCGGTCACGTGGCCAGGGCCGTGGGGCTGTCGTTGCGGACCGTGCGCTACTACGAGGAGGTCGGGTTGGCGTTGCCGTCCGGGCGCACCGATGGCGGGTTCCGCCTGTACACCGAAGCCGACATCGCCCGTCTGGAGCTGATCAGGCAGCTCAAACCGCTGGAGTTCACCCTCGAGGAGTTGCGTGAACTGCTGGAGGTGCGTGACGCCCTCACCGGTGAGGACGGGCACGAGGGTGACCGCCGACAGCTCGCCGAGCACCTTGCCGGTTACGTCGCCGTCGCCGAGCAGCGCGCGGAGGGGCTGCGTGCGCAGCTGGCTGCGGTCGAGGCTGTCACCGATCGGCTCAAGCGGGAAGCCCGGGCGCCTCGCCAGCGCGGATCCGGCCCCGGTCCCTGAGGCCCTGCACCCCAAGCGACACCGAACCCCCATCCACGCGATCAAGGAGGAACCATGCCGACGCAGAATGAGATGCAACGAGCAGCCCTGGGCGACCCCACCCAGCCCCGGCCGGTGATGCTGGCGATCGCGGGTGACAGCGCCGCGGGCAAGACCACCTTGACCCAGGGTCTGGTGGACGCGTTGGGGCCGGACGGGTCGACGTCGGTGTGCGTGGACGACTACCACCGCTACGACCGCATGGAGCGCAAGGAGCTGCCCTTCACCCCCTTGCATCCGGACTGCAACTACGTCGACATCATGGAGCAGCACCTGCAGCTGCTGGCCACCGGCCGACCCATCCTGAAGCCGGTGTACGACCACGCCACCGGCGAGTTGAGCCGCCCCGAGCGCATCGAGCCCAACGGGGCGGTGATCATCGAGGGGCTGCTGCCGCTGCACACCCCGGTCATGCGCTCCTGCTTCGACGTCAGCGTCTACCTGGACCCGCCCGAGGAGATCCGCCGGAAGTGGAAGATCAAGCGCGACACGACCAAGCGCGGCTACGAGGCCGAGCAGGTCCTGGGCGAGCTGGAGCGCCGCCAGCCCGAGTCGGAGGCGTTCATCCACCCCCAGCGCTCCTTCGCGGACATCGTGGTCAGCTTCGGGCCGGATGGGGAGGGCGACGATCCGCCCGACACGCCGCTGTCGGCCACGGTGCTGCTGCGCCCGACGATCCGCCATCCCAAGCTGCACGAGATGATGGCTGACATCGGCGACAAGGCCATGCACCTGAAGCTCATGCGCGACGAGGACGGCAAACCCGTCGATGCGCTGCACATCCACGGACACGCCCCGCCCGAGGACAGCCGCACGGTCGCCGAGGCGATCTGGGACAGTCTCGGGCACAGCGACCCGCTGCCCGAGCATCTCGGTGACGTCGGCGACGGGCAGATCAGCTCGCCGCTGGCATTGACCCAGCTGATCTTGCTGTTCCACCTGCTGCGTCCCTACGCTGCGCCGGCTTAGCAGGACCCGTCGGCCACGGCGCTACGGGGCTTGGGCCGGGAGCCACACCACGAAGCGGGCCCAACGACCCGACGCGCCCGGCTCGACGCGGAGCTCCCCGCCGTGCAGGCGCGCGAACCGTTCCACGATCCACAGCCCCATCCCTCTGCCTTCAGGCGGGTCGTCGTGGCCGCGCAGCAGCGTCTGGCGGTCCGCCTCCGACAGCCCCGGCCCGTCGTCTTCGACCTCCAGGGTGGCGCCGCCGGGTTCGACCACGGCCCGTACCCGGACCGGGCAGTCCCCGGGGGTGTGCACCAGGGCGTTGGTCAGCAGGTTGTCCAGGATGCGCTCCACCTTGACGGCGTCCAGGTTGAACACCACCGGGGCGACATCGACATCCACGGGTTGGCGGCCGGTGGGGTGGGCGTGGACGACCCGCAGGACCAGCTGTCCCAGGTTGGTCGGCTCGCGTTGCAGCGTGTCCAGACCACCCGCGCGTTGCAGCAGAAGCCCGTCGATGTCGGCGTCGAGGCGCTCCAGGGAGGAGCGCAGCTGCTGGATGAGCTGGCGCGGCTCCGACACGTCGGTGTGCGCGATGACGGCGGCGGTCAGCTCCTGGAGCACGGTGTGGGCGGTGTGCAGGTCGTGGCGCAGCTCATGGGCGGCCACCTGCGCGGCGTCGAACCGGGATCGCTCCACTGATGACATGGCTCGAACTATACCCTGACGTCACGGTAAGGTATGGTGGGGGGAGATGGCCGCTCCGCGCCTTCGTGCCCTCCCGTCCCTGGGTTGATCCTCTTGACCGCTGCTGCGCGCCCCCTGCCGAACGTGCTCGCCGACGTGGCCACGCGGCGCACGTTTGCGATCATCAGCCATCCGGATGCGGGCAAGACGACGCTGACGGAGAAGTTCCTGCTGTACTCGGGTGCGGTGCACGAGGCGGGCGCGGTGAAGTCGCGCAAGCAGGCCCGCACGGCCACCAGCGACTGGATGGAGCTGGAGAAGGAGCGGGGCATCTCGATCTCCTCCACGGTGCTGCACTTCCGCTACGGCGGGTGGAACTTCAACCTGCTCGACACGCCGGGCCACGCCGACTTCTCCGAGGACACCTACCGCACGCTGTGCGCCGCGGACGCCGCGGTGATGGTGCTCGACATCGCCAAGGGCCTGGAGCCCCAGACCCTCAAGCTGTTCAAGGTCTGTCGGGACCGCGGTCTGCCGATCGTGACGTTCGTGAACAAGTGCGACCGGCCGGGGCTGCCGCCGTTGCAGCTGCTCGACGAGATCAGCGCGCAGATCGGGCTCGAGCCGGTGCCGCTGACCTGGCCGGTCGCCGACGGGGCGGACTTCGCCGGCATCATCGACCGGCGCGCGGGGGAGCTGGTGCGCTTCGACCGCACCGCGCACGGCGCTACCATGGCCGCCGAGCACCGGGTGGCACTTGACCAGGCGGAGCCGCAGGGCTGCCCGCCCGACCGGTGGCAGGCCGCCTTCGAGGAGCTCGAGCTGCTGGACCTGGAGGAGCGCGCGCTGGACCCGGACGCGTTCCTGGCGGGCAGGCAGACCCCGGTGTTCTTCGGCTCGGCGCTGGCGAACTTCGGGGTGCGGTTGCTGCTGGAGGGCTTCGCCGAGCTGGCGCCGGCGCCCTCGGCTCAACCCGTCGTCGAGCCGGCCCAGGTCGACGCCCGTCCGGTCGACGCGCCGTTCGCCGGCCAGGTCTTCAAGGTGCAGGCGAACATGGACCCGCGCCACCGCGACCGGATCGCGTTCCTGCGGGTCAACTCCGGACGCTTCGAGCGCGGGATGACCGCGACGCTGGCGCGCACCGACAAGCCCTACCAGCTCAAGTACGCCCACCAGCTGTTCGCCCGCGATCGCGAGACCGTGGAGACCGCGGTGCCCGGCGACATCGTCGGTCTGGTCAACGCGACCGGCCTGCAGGTGGGTGACACCCTCTATTCCGGCCCACCGGTGGTCTTCCCCCCGATCCCCACCTTCGCCCCGGAGCGGTTCGCCGTGGTGCGCAACCGCGACTCGAGTCGCTACAAGCAGTTCCGCACGGGCCTGCGCCAGCTCGACGAGGAGGGCGTGGTGCATGTCCTGCGCCGCCCGGATTTCGGGGACCAGGAACCGATCTTCGCCGGTGTCGGCCAGCTGCAGTTCGACGTCGCCAGCTACCGCATGGCCCACGAGTTCGGCTGTGACATCACCCTGTCGCCGGCGCCCTGGCAGCTCGCCCGCGAGGTCGACGCCGCGCACGCCGATGCGCTGCGTCCCCAGCGCCAGTGCCTGGTCGTGGAGGATCGCCACGGGCGCACGCTCGTGCTGTTCGCGTCCGACCACGCGCTGCGGTGGGCACAAGAGGACCACCCCGACGTCGACTTCCGACAGCTGGGGCTCACCCGCCGCGACCAGCCCGCCTGGCACTAGCCGTGCCGGCCACCTCGACGGCTGCCACGGGCGGGGAACGGATGCGGACGGTGCGGGGTGTGGCCAGGGCGGCGCTGGCCGGGTTCATGGTGGTCGCCGGGGTGGCGCACTTCGTCAGCCACGAGTCGTTCCTCGAGCAGACCCCGACGTTCCTGCCCGCCCGGTCGATGATCATCTGGGTCACCGGGGTGATGGAGGTGGCGCTGGGCATCGCGCTCGTGGCCCTGCCGCGGCACCGCCGCCGGGTCGGGTGGCTGCTGGCAGGCTTCCTGCTCGCGGTCTTCCCGGCCAACATCTACCAGGCGGTCGCCGGCACCCCCGCCTTCGGCCTGGACACCCCCGCCGCGCGGTGGCTGCGGCTGCCGTTCCAGCCCGCACTCATCGCCCTGGCCCTCTGGAGCTCGGGCGCATGGCCGCGCCCGCGCCGCCGCGAGGGCTCCTGAGCGGGTCCGCCACACGGCGTCACGTACGATCGGGGTTCAACGAGTCCGGTATCGGAGCATCCGTGGAAGCCGCCGCCCTCTCCAGCGACCGTCGTCGTGCCGACATCGAGCGGATGCGCCAGGAGACCTTCGACATCCTGGTGATCGGCGGCGGCGTGACCGGGTCGGGGATCGCGCTGGACGGCGTGACCCGGGGGCTGTCGGTCGCCCTGGTCGAGCAGCGCGACTTCGCCGCAGGCACCTCGAGCCGGTCGTCGAAGCTCGTCCACGGCGGGCTGCGCTATCTGGAGCAGCTGAACCTCTCGTTGGTGCGGGAGGCGCTGCGGGAGCGGGCCCTGCTCCTCGAGACGATCGCCCCGCACCTGGTCCGGCCGGTGTCGTTCGTGTACCCGCTGCAGCACCGGGTCTGGGAGCGGGGCTACGTCGGTGCCGGCATCGCCTTGTACGACGTGTTGGGCGGCGCGCGGCAGCTCCCGCGTCACCGCCACCTGACTCGTCGGGGCGTCGCCGCGCTCGTCCCTGCGTTGCGGGCCGACGCGATGGTCGGCGCGGTCCGCTACTACGACGCGCAGATCGACGACGCCCGGCACACGTTGGAGGTGGCCCGCACGGCGGCGACCTACGGTGCGGCGGTCGCGACGTCCGCGCGGGTCGTGGGGCTGCTGCGCGAAGGTGAGCGGGTGGTCGGGGCCCAGGTGCTGGACCAGGAGACGGGCCAGCACCTGGAGATCCGAGGCCGTCAGGTCATCAACGCCACCGGCGTGTGGGCGGACGGCATCCAGGCCATGGCGGGACGCGGGCGCATCCGCGTACGGGCCTCCAAGGGCGTCCACCTGGTGGTGCCACGCGACCGCATCCACTCCGACTCGGGGCTCATCCTGCGCACCGCCACCTCGGTGCTCTTCGTCATCCCCTGGGGTCGCCACTGGCTGATCGGCACCACCGACACCGACTGGGAGCTCGACCGGGCGCACCCGGCCGCGTCTGCCACCGACATCCGCTACCTGCTCGACCAGGTCAACGGCGTGCTCGCCACGCCGCTGACCCACGCCGACGTCGAGGGCGTGCAGGCGGGGCTGCGGCCCCTGCTGACCGGTGAGTCCGAGGCCACGAGCAGGCTCTCACGCGAGCATGCCGTCGCACAGTCGGTGGCGGGTCTCATCACCGTGGCGGGCGGCAAGTACACGACCTACCGGGTGATGGCCGAGGACGCGGTCGACGCGGCCGCGCGCAACCTCCGCCAGCGGGTCCCCGCGTCGGTCACCGACCGCACCCCGCTGCTCGGCGCGCACGGTTACCACGCGCTGTGGAACCGCCGGCAGCTGCTCGCGGAGGAGGTGGGGCTCCATCCCACCCGCGTGGAGCATCTCCTGGGCCGCTACGGCTCGCTGATCACCGAGCTGCTCGACCTGGTGGCCAACCGGCCCGACCTCGGCGAACCCATCGACGGCGCCGACGACTACCTGCGGGTCGAGGCGGTGTACGCCGCGAGCCACGAGGGTGCGCGCCACCTCGACGACCTGCTCACCCGCCGCACCCGCATCTCCATCGAGACCTTCGACCGCGGCATCGCCGCCGCCAAGGACGTCGGTCCGCTGATGGCCGGGGTGCTCGGCTGGGACGACGGCGACCTCGCCCGCGAGCTCGAGCACTACGAGGCGCGCGTCGCGGCCGAGATCGAGTCGCAGCGGATGCCCGACGACCGCACCGCCGACGCGGCGCGGATGGGCGCGCGCGATGTCCGGGTCGGTGCCCACGGCTGAGTTCAGTCAGTCGACCTCGACCCAGTCCAGGGTGCGCTCGACGGCCTTGCTCCATCCCGCGTACCCGGCCGCCCGCCGGTCCTCACTCCACGTCGGCTCCCAGCGCGCCTCTTCCTTCCAGTTGGCGCGCAGCTCCTCCTGGTCGCTCCAGAACCCCACGGCCAGGCCCGCGGCGTACGCCGCGCCGAGACTCGTGGTCTCCGCGATCTCCGGCCGGGCGACGGGCACCCCGAGGATGTCGGCCTGCATCTGCATGAGGAGGTTGTTCGCGGTGGCACCACCGTCGACCTTCAAGAACCCCAGGTGGACACCGGAGTCCTTCTCCATGGCGTCGGCCACGTCCCTGGACTGGTAGCAGATGGACTCCAGGGTCGCCCGGACGATGTGCGCTTTCGTGTGGTATCGCGACAGCCCGACCATGGCACCCCGCGCGTCCGCACGCCAGTAGGGGGCGAACAGCCCGGAGAACGCGGGGACGAAGTACATGCCGCCGCAGTCGTCGACGGATCCGGCCAGTGCTTCGGTCTCCGCCGCGCTGCCGATCATGCCGACCTGGTCGCGCAGCCACTGCACGGCGGATCCGGTGACCGCCATCGAGCCCTCGAGGCAGTAGATGGCGGGCGCCGACCCCATGCGGTAGCCGACGGTGGTCAGCAGGCCGTTGGCCGAGCGCACTGGCTTGGTGCCGGTGTTGAGCAGCAGGAAGTTGCCGGTCCCGTAGGTGTTCTTGCCTTCACCTGCGGAGAAGCACACCTGGCCGACCGTGGCGGCGTGCTGGTCGCCGAGGTCGCCGGCGATCGGCACCGCGGCGGCGAAGGGTCCCGACGGTCGTGTGATGCCGTGCAGGTCGGGATCCGAGGACGGCCGGATCTCCGGGAGCATCCGGCGTGGGATGCCGAAGAAGGCGAGCAGCTCGTCGTCCCAGTCGAGGGTCTCCAGGCTCATGAGCATGGTGCGGCTCGCGTTGGTGACGTCGGTGACGTGGACGCCGCCGTCGCACCCTCCCGTCAGGTGCCAGAGCAACCAGGTGTCGGTGGTGCCGAACACCGCCTCGCCGCGCTCTGCGGCGGTTCGCACACCGGTGATGTTGTCGAGGATCCACTGGATCTTGCCACCGGAGAAGTAGGTGGCCGGCGGCAGGCCCGTCTTCCGGCGGATGATGTCCCCCCGGCCGTCGCGTTCGAGGGCGGCGGCGATCCGGTCCGTGCGGGTGTCCTGCCACACGATGGCGTTGTAGTAGGGCCGTCCCGTCCGCGGGTTCCACACCACCGTGGTCTCGCGCTGGTTCGTGATGCCGAGCGCCGCCAGGTCCGCGCCGGAGAGGTGGGCATGCGACAGCCCGGTCTCGACCACGGTCCGGGCCCGCTCCCAGATCTCGGTCGCGTCGTGCTCGACCCAGCCGGGCTGCGGCATGATCTGCTCGTGCTCCAGCTGGTGCGTGGCGACTTCCCTGCCGCCGTGGTCGAACACCATGAAGCGCGTGCTGGTGGTCCCCTGGTCGATTGCCCCGACGTACGTCTGGCCCATGGCTCCAGTACACCATCCGCTCGGGCCTTGCCGGCCCGGTCCCCACTCTCTAGCCTCTGAGTGTGCCCGGGGGACCGGGCAAGGACGTGACCATCGACCGACGTGACCATCGACTCGACCGAGGGCAAACCCCATGCCCGCCGAGGGCGACCCGCACAGGGCACGACCGGACGAAAGCAGGCGTGCACGGATCCTGCAGGCCGCTGCGGCGCTGTTCACCGAGTACGGCTACGAGGGCACAAGGATGGCCACGCTGGCCCGGTGTGTGGGCATCTCCGCGCCCGCCCTGTACTGGCACTTCCCGTCGAAGGACGCGCTCTTCTCCGAGTTCATGCGGGTGACCCTGGAGGACTACGTCGGCCGGATCGTCGACGCGGTCACGGGTAGCGATCCCGAGGGGCAGCTCCGCCAGTTCGTCATGGCGCACGTGCTCTTCCACCTGCACGATGATGGGACGCCCGCGGGGTACGAGCGGCTCTACAGCAACCGTCAGCTGTTCGACGCGCTCGGGGTCGACCAGCGTGCGCGGTTGATCGCACCCCAACGGCGGGTGCTGGAGCTCCTGCGGGGGATCCTGCGGACTGGTGAGGCGGCTGGCACCTTCGAGCCGGGACACCACACCGTGACGGCGTTCGCCATCCTCACGATGTGCGAGCACGTCTTCTTGTGGTTCCGTCCCGACGGGGAGCTGAGTCCGATGCAGGTGGCCGAGGAGTACGCAGATCGCGTACTCGCCATGGTGACCGCACCGACAGCGGGACGCGGGGCGGGTCTGCGCTCGCTTGGAGGTGAGCGCCATGAGATGCTGAGCGCCACCCCGCTCGAAAGGCCGGCTATGGACCCATCCGAGGTCCTGACCGTCCTCGACCGCGGGGACCCCCTCGAGGTCTCCTTCCACGACGCGCGCACCTACCACGGGTACCGGTCAATCGCCGGGATCGCCCACGGCTTCAAGGCGATGCAGCGCGCGTGGCCGCTGCTCGCCGGTGGGTGCTCACCTGAACGCTACGAGCTGCGCATCGACAGCGCGTTCGCCGGCGCGGGGGCACGCGACGCCTTCGAGATCGTGACCCGGGCCTTCACCGGCGGGCGGTACCGACTCGTGCCGGAGATCGCGCCCGCCGACGCACCCGAGGCTCCCGAGGGCTCGTTCTTCTTCCGATTCCGCTACCGCGACACCACGGTCGACACGACGTTGCGTGCGGGGTTCGTCAGTGACGAGTTCCTGAAACGCGTGCGACGCGGGACACAGACGCTCGCGGAGGAGGAGACCCTCACGGGGATGAAGCAGGAGATGGCCGCGCAGATCATGGCCCTGCCGCCTGAGGAGGTGTACGACGCCGACGACCCCACCGGGTGAGAGAGACACGACGACACACCGCGCCAGACAGGAGCAACCGTGCCTGACACCGTGCCCGACAAGTCGATGCGGACCCAGAAGGCCCGTCAGGGTCGGGAGAGAAGACCGCGCTCAGTGATGCTGGCCATCGCGGGTGACAGCGCCGCGGGCAAGACCACCCTCACGCAGGGACTCGTCGACGCGATGCGGGCGGAGGCGTCGACCTCGGTGTGCGTGGACGACTACCACCGCTACGACCGCATGGAGCGCAAGGAGCTGCCCTTCACCCCCTTGCATCCGGACTGCAACTACGTCGACATCATGGAGCAGCACCTGCAGCTGCTGGCCAGCGGCGAAGCGATCCTGAAGCCGGTGTATGACCACGCCACCGGCGAGCTGGTCCGTCCCGAGCGCATCGAGCCCACCGAGGCGGTGATCATCGAGGGGCTGCTGCCGTTGTACACCGAGGTCATGCGGGCGTGCTTCGACGTGAGCGTCTACCTGGACCCGCCCGAGGAGATCCGCCGGGAGTGGAAGATCAAGCGCGACACGTCCAAGCGCGGCTACGAAGCGGAGCAGGTCCTGGCCGAGCTGGAGCGGCGTGAGCCGGAGTCGGAGGCGTTCATCCGTCCCCAGCGCTCCCACGCCGACATCGTCGTGCGCTTCGGTCCCATCGAGGGCCGCGACGACCCGCCCGACACCCCGCTGTCGGCGACGGTGCTGCTGCGCCCGACGATCCGCCATCCCAAGCTGCACGAGATGATGGCTGACATCGGTGAGGGGGCGATGCACCTGAAGCTCATGCGCGACGAGGACGGCAAGCCGGTCGACGCGCTGCACATCCACGGCTACGCGCCACCCGAGGACAGCCGCACGGTCGCCGAGGCGATCTGGGACAGCCTCGGACGCAGCGACCCGCTACCTGAGAGCCTGGGCGACCTCGGCAACGGCGAACGCAGCGAACCGCTGGCGCTGACCCAGCTCATCCTGCTCTTCCACCTGCTCCGCCTCCGCGCGTAGCGGCCGGGGCACGAGGGTCGGTGGCTCGGACGCGCGGGCCCCGCTGCGCTCGGCGACCAGCTTCGCGACGTGCTGGGTCATACGGTCGGCTCATGCATCGGCGGCGTCGAGCTGCTCGAGCTCGGCGGCCAGGTTGGCCCGCGCGATCTCCTCGCCGCGATGGCGCATGGTCGTGGTCGCAAACAGCCTCTGCCGGTCGAGCAGCGCGCGTAGGAATGCCGTCCGGCCGGCGCGCCACGCGTCGTCGTCGAGGTGGGCGTGCTCGACCCGCACCGCGCGGGTGTAGATCTCGTAGGTGTCAGGGTCGGCGGCCAGGACCGCCAGGTCGGCGTCGCACAGGAGCGCTTCGTCGCCGGCCTCGGGACGGTGATCGGCGGTGACCAGAATGAGCTGGTGAACGTGCGCCACCCGGTCGGAGGGCACCTGCCAGTTCGTCAACGCCTCGGCGGCTAGGCGGGCGCTGGCCGCCTCGTTGTCCGCCGCGCCCGGTTCGTAGACCGCGTCGTGGAACCAGGCCGCAAGCCGCACCGCCAGCGGGTCGTCGACGGCTTCTCGGCCCTCGAGGAAGTCGAGCATCTCCAGCACGTGGCGAATGTGGGCCAGTGTGTGGAAGGCACGGTGTTGCTCGCCGTAGCGACCGGCGAGGTCGTCAAGGACCCGCAGCGCCTCGACGTCGTCGATGTCCATCGGGCCGGTCACCTCGTGCCAGCGCCGTTGCAACTCCTCATCCAATGGGGCTCCTCCCGGGCTGCCCACCCTAGAGACGCAGCCGACACGGTGCTCGGCTGCCGCTCACGGCCGCCGTGCACGCGCCGACGCCCGTCGGCGTGCGCGCAGGGGGCTACGCTAGCCTGCGTCGGCATGGCGATCCTCGTGGACCCGGCAGTCTGGCGGTGGCGCGGCCGCCGGTGGGCACACCTCATCAGCGACGAGAGCTACGACGAGTTGCACGCCTTCGCCTCGCGACTTGGCCTGCACCGGGCGCACTTCCAGGGCGATCACTACGACATCCCCCCCGGGGCTGACCCCCGCCGGCACGCGAGCACCGCTGCGTACTGCATCCGCCAGCCCAGCGCCTGCACGCCGGTTACTCGGCGGTCGATGGGGTGGGAGGGACAGATATGTCGCAGGGACCCCATCTACCGGGCGGTAACCAAGAGGCGGACCCGACCTGTGTGATGACACTGCTCGTCCAGCCATGTCGCGCCTGAAGCAGGTGGACCACCAACTCCTCGACGAGCGCAAGGATGCGTTCAGGTCGTATGAAGCGCTGGTTCCGCCCCGGGTGCTCACGTCGGATGGCGAGGTCATCGCGGGGGCGTACCGACGCGATCACAGGCTTGGTGACGGAGGTGGGGGGCCTGATGAGCCACGGCGCAGTGATCGCACGGGAGTACGGCCTGCCGGCCATCGTGGGCGTGGAGCAGGCCACCCGACTGATCCGGGACGGGCAGCGGATCCGCGTGCATGGCACGGACGGGTACGTCGAGATTCTGCCCGAGAACCATGCGCTGCGCTGAGCTGCATCGGGATGCAGCTGCGCGGCCAGTTCGGTGAGGACTTCACGAGCGGCATTGTGACCATCAGGCCACCCGCAGGCTCAGGTGGCGGCGTCGGGGCGGTTGGTGGCGCGCAGCCAGCCGAGCAAGCCGCAGAGGGTGAAGCCGAAGGCGTTCAGGCTGCCGTGGAACAGGGCCATGTCGGGGATGGGCAAGGCCGGGGTGCCGTAGTTGTGGCCGACGGCCCATTGCACGGCGAGCAGCATCGGCACGACCACCGCGAGCGACGACACGGTCAGCAGCCAACGGGCCGGCTGGTCGAGCAGGTTGGGGACGATGCTGCGGACGGTGACCCAGGCCAGGGTGAGCAGCCCGACGGTCAGGAGCACCGCACCAGCGATCTGCAGGGGCCCGAAAGCGGCAAAACCCGCCGCGACGACCGGCGCGCCCGCCAGGACCAGGAGCGTGGCGACGCTGGCCGGGCTGCGCCCTGCCGTGCTTGCCAGGGCCGTCGCGGTCCCGGCCATGAGCGCGGCTGCAAACCCGGCGTAGTGGAAGTGCACCGCCGTCAGCTCCACGATCTCGGCCGGCAGGTCCAGCGGGCGCACGCCGAGCCGGTCGAGCACGAGCCACGTGGCGCCCACGCACAGGTATCCGAAGCCCCCGAGCCGCGCGATGTCCGGTACGGCACGGGACCGCCGCCGCCACCACACCGTGATCTCGTCCGCGCCGGCGAAGAGGCACACGCCCACCCACACCCCGGCCATGGCGGCTGCAAGACCGCCCGTCGGCAGCAGCAGCGCACCCGCGACCGCGAGCGCGCCCACCGGCTGCGCCACGGCGAGGAGGCGTGACCAGGCGGTCGGCCCCGCCGGGCGGGGGAGCGCGAAACCGAGCGGTACGACCACCAGTGGAGCCAGCGCGAGCAGCAGGGTGACGAGCCCGAGGTGCGTCCACCCCGCCAGGTCGGCGCCGACCAGCAGCAGCCACGCGACCGACCCTGCCTGGGCCTGCCTCATGGGCGTGCGCCGCCCTGGCCCAGTGGGGGCTCGACGGCGGTGGGCCAGCCCGTCATCGGGGTATCTCTCACCCTCGATCTTGCCTTCATGGTTGGTATTGTCGTTGGTATCGTCCCAGGTCAACACGATACCCACAAGGTGTGGATGGAGAAGTCTCACCGTGAACTACACCTTTAGGGAGGTGTGACGGCGGCGCGACGGGGGTGGCGGCAGGGACAGGGAGTGGCGGAACCCGCCCCAGAAGGCTCCTGACGGCGTTCTGGCTGGTCACGTGGCCCCGGACCGTCACTGATTGGCGCCCGATAGACTCGCAGGCGATCCTTTCGCTGCACGCTCCCGCCCACGAAGGAACCCGACGATGTTCGACGCGCTCAGCGACCGCCTCGACGCGGTGTTCTCGCGCCTGCGCAGCCAGGGCACCCTGACCGAGGAGCAGGTTGCCGAGGGCATGCGCGAGATCCGCCTCGCCCTGCTCGAAGCCGACGTCAACTTCAAGGTCGTCAAGGCGTTCACCACCCGGGTCAAGGAGCGTGCGGTCGGGGCGGAGGTCAGCGATGCCCTGAACCCCGGCCAGCAGGTCGTGAAGATCGTGCACGAGGAGCTCGTCACGATCCTCGGCGGCATGTCCGCCCCGCTCGACCTCGGCAGCCGCTCGCCGGGCGTCATCATGCTGGCGGGCCTTCAGGGCTCGGGCAAGACGACCGCCGCCGGCAAGCTTGCGAAGCTCCTCAAGAAGAAGGGCCGGAGCCCGCTGCTGGTCGCCTGCGACCTGCAACGCCCGGCGGCGGTGCAGCAGCTGCGCATCCTCGGCGAGCAGACCGGCGTGCCCGTCTACGCGCCGGTGGAGTCCGGTGACCCCGTCGAGGTCGCACGCGAGTCGCTCGCCGAGGCGCGCCGACTGGGCGCCGGGGTCGTGATCGTCGACACCGCGGGTCGCACGAACGTCGACGAGGCGATGATGGCTCAGGCCGCGGCGATCAAGGCGGCCGTCGACCCCGCCGAGACGCTGTTCGTCCTGGACGCGATGATCGGGCAGGAGGCCGTCACCGTCGCCAAGGCGTTCCAGGAGGCGGTCGACTTCACCGGCGTCATCCTGTCCAAGCTCGACGGTGACGCCCGGGGCGGCGCGGCTCTGTCGGTCGCGGAGGTGACCGGTCGGCCGATCAAGTACGCCAGCGTCGGGGAGAAGCTGGAGGAGTTCGAGGCGTTCCACCCCGACCGCATGGCCGGGCGCATCCTCGGCATGGGCGACGTCCTCACGCTCATCGAGAAGGCCGAGGACGTCTACACCACCGAGCAGGCCGAGCAGATGCAGGACAAGATGCTCAAGGCCGAGTTCGACCTGTCGGACTTCCTCGACCAGATGCAGCAGATCCGCAAGATGGGGCCCCTGCAGGGCCTGCTCGGCATGATCCCAGGTGTCGGCAAGCAGCTGAAGGACGCGGACATCGACGAGTCCCAGCTCGGCCAGGTCGAGGCGATCATCCGTTCCATGACCCCGGAGGAGCGCGCCAATCCCAAGCTGCTGAACGGCAAGCGCAAGAAGCGGATCGCCAAGGGCTCGGGTCGCAGCGCTCAGGAGGTCAACGAGCTGCTGCGGGGGTTCGGCGAGATGCAGAAGATGATGAAGTCGCTCGGGGGGGGCGGCGGCGGGATGAAGGCCATGAAGCAGCTGCGCAACAACCCCGAGCTCGCGGAGCAGCTGGCCGCGGGGGGCGGCATGGGCGGCCTGGGCGGCCTGGGCATGGGCGGACCGGGTGGACCGGGCGGTCCCGGCGGGGGGGCCGGGACCAAGCCGCGGAACAAGAAGGTCCCCCAGCGCAAGAAGAAGAAGCGCCGGTAGGCCCCGTGCGTCTTCCGGTGCGGGGAGCGCTACGCCCATCCGAGCCCGTGCAGGGCGTCGTCGTCGATGCCCATGTGGTGGGCGAGCTCGTGGACGACGGTGATACGGACCTCCTCGACCAGCTCCTCCTCGTCGCGGCACATCTCGCAGAGCGGCAGCCGGTAGATGGCGATGCGGTCGGGCAGCACGCCCCCATAGTCCTCGCGCTCGGTGAGGGGGATGCCCTCGTAGATGCCGAGCAGGTCGGGCTCGTCGGGGTGGCAGTCGTCGACCACCACCGCCACGTTGTCGAACTGCTCCCAGAGCTCGTCGGGCAGGGAGTCCAGCGCCCGGTCGACCAGCTCGGCGAAGCGTTCCTCGGCGATCAGCTCCATACCGGTTAGCGTACGCCCGTGCTCGACGCCCTCCTGCTGCTCGGTGGTCTCGGCCTGCTGACCGTCGCGGCCGACCGCTTCGTGCTCGGCGCTGCCCGGTTGTCGGCGGCCCTGAAGGTGTCCCCGGTGATCGTCGGCGCCATCGTGATCGGCTTCGGTACGAGCGCGCCGGAGTTCCTGGTCACCATCCTGGCCACGCTCCAGGGCTCGCAGGCCCTGGCCTTCGGCAACGTCGTCGGGTCCAACACCGCCAATGTCCTGCTCGTGCTGGGCGCGGCAGCGGTCGTGCGTCCGCTGGCGGTCGCCACCGCCACGCTGCGTCGGGAGCTGCCCCTCATGCTGGCGGCGGTGGTCCTGCTGACGCTGGTGTCCATCGATGGGCGGGTGACCGGCCTGGACGCGACGGTGCTCCTGGTGGCAGCCGTCGGGGCGATCGGGTCCATCGTCGTGGTGGGACTGCGCGACCGGGAGGCCGCGGCGGCCCTCACCGCCGAGGTCGGGGAGTACGCCGGGGCTGCGGCGCCGAGCCTCGCCCGCTCGGGGCTGCTCACGGTCCTCGGCCTGATCGGGACCCTGGCGGGAGCGCAGATGCTCGTCCAGGGTGCGGTGGGGCTGGCCCGCACCGTCGGGATCAGCGAGGCGGTGATCGGCCTCACGATCGTGGCGATCGGCACGAGCCTGCCCGAGCTGGTGACGGCGGTGGCCGCCGCTCGCCGGGGCGAGACCGACCTCGTCGTCGGCAACATCCTCGGCAGCAACCTGTTCAACGCGCTGCCGGTCGCCGGCGTCGCCGGCGCGTTGGCCACCACCCAGCTGGGCACTGAGTTCCGGGTCAGCCTGGCGGTCATGGTCGGGGCCTGTGCCCTGGCGGCGGTGCTGCTGCGCAGCGGCCGGCAGCTTGTGCGTCCCGAGGGGTGGGTGCTGCTGGCGGTGTTCGTCGCGGCAACCGTGGTGGTCTCGGTGGCGTGAGCCTTCCACCACGGTCGGCACCGCTGTGGGTGCCTGCCTGCGCTATGCTCTGCGCCTGAGCCCGCGGATCGCGGGTTCGGACTCGAGTGCGTGCGGGGTTGGCCGACCGCACACCCGCCCACGGACCGAGTGGGCGCGGCGGGACCAAAGCCCGCCGGCACCGACGACGCAGCGGCTGCGTCACCAAGGACCACCCACCATGGCCGTGAAGATGCGCCTACGGCGCGAGGGCAAGAAGAAGCAGCCCTACTACCGGGTCGTCGTCGCCGACGTCCGCGCCCCCCGTGACGGGGGCTTCATCGACGACCTCGGCTACTACCAGCCGCTGCACGAACCGTCGACCATCTCGATCGACCGAGAGCGCGCGCTCAAGTGGCTCCGCGACGGTGCCCAGCCGACCAGCGCGGTCCTGAATCTGCTGCGCATCGAGGGCATCTGGGAGGAGTTCCGCCCGGGCGACCCCGGTCGGGACCGCACCGCTCAGCACGCCGCCAAGGCTGCCAAGGCCGCCGAACGCGAGGCGAAGGCACGCCAGGAGGTCGAGGCGTCGCGCCGCAAGCACCAGGAGGCCCAAGCCGCTGCGGCCGCGCAGGCCGCCGCTGACGCGGCCCCGCCGGCCGAGGAGGCCGAGGAGGCCGGGGAACCCGGGGAACCCGGGGAACCCGGAGACGCCGGGGACGCCGAGTCCAGCCCGACGGCCCCCGACCCCGTGGACACCGCGGACGCCGCCATCGTCGAGCAGGCGGTCGAGGAGGTCACCGAGCCCGACGCCCAGCCCCCCGAGGACGCCGGCGCGCTGCCCGCCGAGGAGAGCGCGGAATCACCGGCACCGGCGGCGGAGGCTGCCCCGGAACCCCCGACCGAGCCGGACGCGGGCCAGGACACGGAGAAGGAGCAGTCGTGATGACCGCCGAGGTCCTCGAGTACCTGGCTCGTTCGCTGGTGGACCACCCCGACGAGGTCTCGGTGACCGAGACCGAGGACGACGACGGTGAGCTGGTCCTGGAGCTGCGGGTGCACCCCGACGACATGGGCAAGGTGATCGGCAAGCGCGGGCGCACCGCGAAGGCGATCCGCACCATGGTGAAGGCGGCCGGCACCCGCGACGGCACCCAGGCCATCGTCGAGATCGTCGAGTAGCCACCGCCGTGGGGGACGTCGCCGTCGGCGTCGTCGGCAAGCCCCTCGGACTCCGCGGCGAGGTGTACGTGCTGGCCGATCCCGACCTCGGCGTGGAGTTCGCGCCCCGGGCCACCTTCAGGGCCGGGGCGGACACGCTCACGGTGGCGACCAGCCGGCTGCATGGCAACCGGCGGGTGCTGCGCTTCGACGGCGTGGAGACCCGTGAGGCCGCCGAAGCGCTGCGGGGCCGGGTGCTCACCGCCGCGCGCGACGACCTGGACCTGGAGCCCGACGCCTTCTGGGCGGACGAGCTCATCGGCCTCCCGGTCGTCACCGCCGCGGGCGCGCAGGTCGGCACCGTGACCGGCGTCGCGGACGGTGCCGCGCACGACTATCTCGTGGTCGCCGACGGGCACGGCCAGGAGCTGCTCATCCCCGCCGTGGACCAGCTCGTCGACGTGACCCCCGAGCGCATCGTCGTCGCGCCCGTGCCGGGCCTGCTCGGTGAGCCCGGCCATGACGCCAGCTGAGGGGCGGGCTGCATCGGTGCACCGGCACAATGGGGTCGTGCGCATCGACGTCCTCACACTCTTCCCCGCGTTCTTCACGGGTCCGTTCGACGCGTCGCTGCTCGGCAGGGCTCGCCAGGCCGGCTTGCTCGACGTGCGCACCCACGACCTGCGCGCGCACGCCACCGACCGTCACCGCACCGTGGACGGCCTGCCTTACGGGGGTGGCGCTGGGATGGTGCTGAAGCCGGAGCCGTTCTTCGACGCGGTCGAGGAGCTCTACGGCAGCATCCAGGCACGCCCCCGAACGGTGCTGCTCACCCCCCGGGGGCGTCTGCTCGACCAGGCGCTGGTCCGCGAGCTGGCTTCCGAGCCGGCGCTGCTCCTGCTCTGCGGCCGCTACGAGGGCATCGATGAGCGGGTCCACACCGCGCTGGCGACCGACGACGTGTCGGTCGGGGACTACGTCCTGGCCGGGGGAGAGGTGGCCGCCTGCGTCCTGGTGGAAGCCGTCACCCGGCTGCTTCCCGGTGTCATGGGCAACGCGTCGAGCTCCACCGACGAGTCCTTCGCCGACGGGCTGCTGGAGTACCCCCAGTACACCCGCCCGGCGGCGTACCGCGACCTGGCGGTGCCCGAGATCCTGCGCTCCGGGGACCACGGCCGGGTCGCGGCGTGGCGCCTGGAGCAGGCCCGCAGCCGCACCCAGGCGGTACGCCCGGACCTCTACGAGCGCTGGCGCATGCGGGAGGAGCGAGCGTGAGGTACGACGTCTACGTGCCGCGGCCGGGCTTCTCGGTCCGTCCCCCCGACCGTGTGCGGGATCCTCATGGGGTGGAGGACGGGTCCGCCGAGGGGGCGCCAGCGCCCGATGACACCGAGGAACTCGCGCCCCTCCCGGCAGAGGCAGCCGCAGAGGCAGCGGCGCCCCGTCCGCCGGCCCCCCTATCCCCCCTATCCCCCCCATCCCCTGAGGCCCCGACCGACGACCCTCCGCCTCGGCCACGCCGGATGGCAAGGCGACTCGTGGAGATCCCCGTGCTGCTGGCCGGGGCCCTGCTGGTGGCCTTCGTCATCAAGTCGTTCCTCGTGCAGGCCTACTACATCCCCTCGGAGTCGATGATCCCGGCGCTGGAGGTGGGGGACCGGGTGCTGGTCGAGAAGGTCTCGTTCCGCTTCCGTGACCCGCGGCGAGGCGAGATCATCGTCTTCGAGCAACCCGGCGTGGCGATGCCGGGCGGCATCACCGCCGCGGTGCGTTCGTTCTTCGAGGATCTCGGGCTCATCCGACCCGAGCAGGACGTGGCGCTCGTCAAGCGGGTCGTGGGCCTGCCCGGCGAGACGATCACCGTGCACGACGGCACGGTGCTGGTCGACGGGCGTGCCCTGGGCGAGGAGGCCATCGTCACGGACGGCCGCAGCTTCCCGGCCTTCACCGTGCCGGCAGACAGCTACTACATGCTGGGCGACAACCGTGGCAACTCCGACGACAGCCGCTACTCTTTAGGGGCGGTACCGCGTGCGGAAGTCGTAGGCCGAGCGTTCGTGGTCCTGTGGCCACCCGGCAACGCCAGCCTGTCCCTACAGACGCACTATGCTGGGGGGCAACCGTCACCTGACGACGCTCGGCCCGCGCTCGACTTCAGACCGCCCGCGCTGCCGCGACCCGACGACGCCCCGGAGGCTCCGCTGCCATGAACCGTACAGACCTCGTGGACTTCGCCAGCCTGCGTGACGACGTCCCCGAATTCCGTCCAGGCGACACCGTGCGCGTCCACGTCAAGGTGACCGAGGGCAACCGGTCCCGCATCCAGGTGTTCGAGGGCGATGTCATCGCCCGCAAGGGCAGCGGGGTGCGCGAGACGTTCACCGTCCGCAAGATCAGCTTCAATGCGGTCGGCGTGGAGCGCACCTTCCCGGTGCACGCCCCCGTCATCGACCACATCGAGGTCATGCGCCACGGCAAGGTCCGGCGGGCCAAGCTGTACTACCTGCGGGATCGGGTCGGGAAGAAGGCCAAGATCCAGGAGCGACGTGAACCAGCCGGCGCATAGCACCCCCCCGGCGGACCCGGGCGTCACCACCACCGCGGAGGACCCTCCTGCGGAGGACGGCGACGGCGTCAAGGGCAAGGGCAAGGGCAAGGGCAAGGGCGCCAGCTTCCTGCTGGAGCTGCCGGTCCTGATCGTGATCGCCTTCGTGCTCGCGTTGCTGCTGAAGACGTTCCTGGTCCAGGCGTTCTTCATCCCGTCGTCGTCGATGGAGCCGACCCTCGACGTTGGCGACCGTGTCCTGGTCAACAAGCTGTCCTACACCCTGCGTGACCCCCGCCGGGGCGAGCTGGTCGTGTTCACCGAGCAGACCGAGGGTGCGGACCCCGAACGCAGCCTGGGCGAGCGGATCGTGACGTTCCTCTCGTCGGGACTCGGCGTCGCCCGGCCGGGTGAACGCGACTTCATCAAGCGCATCATCGGCCTGCCCGGCGAGACGATCGCGATGTCGGATGGCACGGTGACCATCGACGGCGAGCCCCTCCCCGAGGCGACCACCGCCGAGGGCGGCTACCTGTCCGCGGAGGATCCGACCGAGTTCGGGCCGGTCGAGGTGCCCGAAGGCCACTACTTCATGATGGGCGACAACCGACCGAACTCCTCCGACAGCCGCTTCAGCCTCGGCCCGATCTCCGCCGAGGGCCTGGTGGGACGGGCGTTCGTGGTGATCTGGCCCCTGCAGCGCATCGACACCCTGCCGATCGCGGACTACACCACGGTGCCCGATCGCGAGTCGGCGACCGCTACTGTGGGGTCATGAGCGCCGAAGACCTCGAACGGTACGAAGCGGAGATGGAGCTCACGCTCTACCGCGAGTACCGCGACGTCGTGAGCATGTTCTCCTACATCGTGGAGACCGAGCGCCGCTTCTACCTCACCAACGATGTCTCGGTGACGCCCCACGCCGACGGGGACACGACCTACTTCGAGCTGGAGCTCACCGACGCGTGGGTGTGGGACATGTACCGGCCCGCGCGCTTCGTCCCGCACGTGCGGGTGCTCACCTTCCACGACGTCAACGTCGAGGAGCTCGCCAAGGACGGCGGCCAGCCCCCGCCCTTCCCGGCCGAGGAGTCGTAGGCGTGGGCTTCAACGCCACCCGCCGCTACCGTGACTCCAAGGTCCGCGACATCGTGCTCCTGATCGTGGCGATCGTGGTCGTGGGGGCCGCGATCGCCTGGGGCCTGGGCATCCTGTAGGTCGCCGGCCCGCGGTCACCGCACCCGTCGTCCACAGGCCGGCGGTTCGGCCGTCGAGGCCATGGCGCCACCCCGGTAGCGTCACCGCATGGCCCCCACCACCCGCAACGCCAGCCTCGGCCGCATCGGCGAGCAGATCGCCGTGCGCCACCTCGAGCGCGCCGGCCTGAGCGTCGTGGCGCGCAACTGGCGCTGCGCCGACGCGGCGGTGCGCGGCGAGCTCGACATCGTGGCGGTGGACGGGGCCACCCTGGTCGCCTGCGAGGTGAAGACCCGCCGGCGCGCGGCAGCCGACGACGCGCTGGAGGCGGTCACCACGCGCAAGCAGCAGCAGCTGCGTCGACTCGCCGCTGCCTACGCGGCCCAGCTGCCGTGGCGGCCGGCGGCACTGCGCATCGACGTGGTCGGGGTGTGGTGGGGG
>JBBDQS010000083.1:26477-30694 GCA_040905805.1 Egibacteraceae bacterium
CCCCCGCGCCAGGGTGATCCACCTGCGGGAGGTCTGCTAGCCGTGGCCGGGGGGCTGCTGGGGCGCACGCGCAGCGTCGCTGTCGTCGGCTTGGAGGCGGTGGCCGTGACGATCGAGGCCCATGTCGGCAGCGGCCTACCCGGTCTGACGGTCATCGGCTCGTCGGGCTCGGCGGCACGGGAGGCGGTGCACCGGGTGCGCACCGCCCTCTTGGCCGCGGAGCTGCTGCCGGGCGCGCGCAAGGTGCTGCTGGCGTTGGCCCCGGCCGAGGTGCCCAAGGCCGGCGCCCGGTTCGACCTCGGGATGGCGCTGGCGGTGCTCGTGGCGGTGGGGACGGTCCCGTCCACGGCCCTCGACGAGGTCGCCGTGCTCGGCGAGCTCGGACTCGATGCCACCGTTCGCCCGGTCCCCGGGGTCCTGCCCGCGGTGGGGGCGCTACCGGGCACCGGCGTGCGAACGGTCTTGCTGCCCGACGGCAACGCCGCTGAGGCGGCCCTGGTCGAGGGGTTGGAGATCGTGCCGGTCGCCGACCTCGGGGAGGCGGTGGCCGTCTTGCGGGGCGAGCGGGGGCGACGGCCCACGCCCGACCCGCAGGCGCCGGCCGTGACGCCTGGCGCGCCGGACCTCGCCGACGTGCGCGGGCAGGCGGAGGCGCGCAGGGCGCTGGAGATCGCCGCCGCGGGTGGGCACCATCTCCTGCTGATCGGCCCGCCCGGATGCGGCAAGTCCATGCTCGCCCGCCGCCTGCCCGGCATCCTGCCGCCGCTCACGCATACCCACGCGATGGAGCTCGCCACGATCCGGTCGGTGGCTGGGCGGTTCGCCGCCGAGTCGGTCACCGCCCTGGACACGGTGCCGCCCTTCCAGGCACCCCACCACGGCGTTTCGGCGCCCGCGTTGCTCGGCGGCGGGAGCGGGGTGGCGGTCCCCGGTGCCGCGTCGCTGGCGCACCGCGGCGTGCTCTTCCTGGACGAGCTGTTCGAGTGGGCCCGCGCCGTCCTCGAGGGACTGCGCGAACCCCTGGAGGAAGGCGTCATCCGGGTGGCCCGGTCACGGGCGACGGTCACCTACCCGGCCCGGTTCCAGCTGGTGTGCGCCGCCAACCCCTGTCCCTGTGGAGGCGGGCCGCACTGCAGGTGCGCCGACGAGGCGATCGTGTCGTACCGGGCCAAGCTGTCGGGGCCCCTCGCCGACCGCCTGGACCTCGCGCCGACCGTCGCGCCGCTCGCCGCCGCTGATCTGCTGGCAGGGCCTCCGGGGGAGTCCAGCAGCGCGGTGGCGAGCCGCGTGCGTGCCGCGCGGTCGGGTGCCGCCGACCGGTGGGGGCAAGGGGCGGTGAACGCCGAGGCGCCGGCGAGCCAGCTGCGGTCGGTCACCCGACCTGAGGCGCTGCGCGTCCTCGCCGGGGCCGTGGAGCGCGGGGAGCTGACCGGTCGCGGCTACGACCGGGTGCTGCGGGTGGCACGGACCTGCGCCGACCTCGACGGCGCCGAGGTCGTCGGCCGATCCCACGCGCTCGAGGCCCATGCCCACCGCCTTGCCCTGCGCACGGCGGGGCGGCTGGCCGAAGGGGCGCCCGCATGAGCGTCCCTGCGTGGGCGGCAGCCCTGTCGAGCGGCGCGGACCCCGCCCTGGTCGCCCGCGTGGTGCGTCTCGTCGCTGCGCCGTGGGCCCATCCCGACCGGGTGCGCCGCGTCGTGGCGGCGCGCCTGGACGCGGGTCAGCCGACCGACGCGGTCGCCGTCGTGGAGGATCTGGAGGGCTGCGGCGCCGGTCGGCTGCCCGCGCCCGCCGACGTCGAGCGGCTCGCGTGCCGCCTGATCGACACGCGCACCGCGGTCACGGTCGTCGGGGAGCCGGGCTACCCGACGCGCCTGGATTCGGCATGGCCCGAGCTCGGGGCGCCGCTGTGGCTGCTCCTGCGCAGCGGGACGGGCAGGCTGCCAGCCGGCGGCGGGGCCGTCGCCGTGGTCGGCACCCGCCAGCCGACCCTCGACGGGCTGGAGACCGCCCGCGCGCTCGGCCGGCTTCTCGCCGGGCGGGGGGTGGTGGTGGTGTCGGGCATGGCCCGAGGGATCGACCAGGCAGCGCACCGGGGTGCGCTCGACGTCGGGGGCCCCACCGTGGCTGTCCTGGGCACGGGCCTGGACGTGGACTATCCCGCTCGCGACGGCCCGCTGCGCGACGCGGTGGCCGGGGCGGGCGGCCTGGCCACCGAGTACGGTCCGGGCGTCCGGCCGTACCCGAAGCACTTCCTGTGGCGGAACCGGATCATCTCGGGCCTGGCCGAGATCACGGTCGTGGTGGAGGGCCGGGCCCGCAGCGGGGCCCTGCAGACCGCGCGGCTGGCCGCCGCGCAGGGACGAGAGGTGCTGGCCGTGCCGGGATCCCTGCACTCCCCGGCCAGCCGCGCACCCCTGGACCTCATCCGCGACGGCGTCCGCCCGCTCACCCGCCTCGACGAGGTCCTCGAGGTGCTCGACGCCCTGCCGACCGCCACGGTGCCCGCCGCCGGGCACCCTGGGGGTCCTGCGACCGTGCCGCCCGGCCAGGCCGGCCTGGACCCTGTGGCGCACGGGATCCTCACCCTGCTCGGTGGGACGCCGGCCAGCGTTGACCGCCTGGCCGGCGCCACTGGCCAGCCGGCTGGAGCCGTGCTGGCGGCGCTGGGGGACCTCACGGCCCGGGGGCTGGCCGTGGTGACGCCCCGCGGGGTCGTGGCGGCGCCCCCGCGGTGAGGGTGGGTCAGGCCAGTAGGGTCCAGGCCGCGCGCGCCGTCTCGTGGGCCGGATTGCGCCACGCGCGGACCGGCTCGCGCACGAGGATGGCGTCACCTTGCTGGAGGGTCTCCTCGCTCTGGCCGATGGACAGCTGCAGCACGCCTTCGAGCACCACGACGAACTCCAGGCGCTTGGTGGCGAACAGCGGTCGGTGGCCGGACGCGCCGGGCTCCCAGACGATCAGATGCGCGGTCACCGACGGGGACTGCACGATGGTCTCCGCGATCACACCCGGGTGCAGCTCGCCGAAGGTCCGGCCGCTGCGGGGGAACACCTCATGGGTCGCCGGCCCCGTCTGCAGCGTGCTCAAGGACACCCCCAGGGCTTCCCACACGCGCAGGAGCACGTCACCGGAGACGCCGTGGTGGCCCCGCTCGGTCTGCGACAGGGCGCTCGGGCTGATGCCGACACGGCGGGCGAGCTCGGACTGGGACAGGCCCGAGCAGAGTCGCTGCTGCTTGATGAGCCTGCCGACCCGATGGCGCGTGGCGGGGATGCGGTCGAGGAGGCAGACTCCCTGGCCGTCGGCCCGGTACTCGACTCGGGCGCCCACCAGGTCGGCTGGGCGCCCGTGGGCCTTGCCCAGCTCCATCCAGCGGCGGTCGCCGTCGTGACCCAGGTTGATCACCACCTGGGTGACCTGCGCCAGGCGCGACCGGAATGCCGGCGTGTGGGCCGGCCGCTGCAGCGTCCAGTAGGCGATCGTGCGCTCCTCGTAGAGCTTCGGACAGGCCCACAGGAACAGTGACAGCGCCTCGTCGGGGCCCCAGCGCTCCTGCATACCGGTCAGCCCGTCGAAGACGTAGGTGGCGCCGGTGTCGAACTCCCGTGTGACCGCGTGGACGGTCGAGCGGACCCCGTCGGGCGTCGCATCCTGCAGGTGGCGCACCAGCACGTCGTCGGGGGCGGGCTCGGCTTGGGCATCCGACGGGCCGCAGTCGACCAGGAGGAAGCGTTCCGGGTCCCAGCCGGCGGCGAACCGCCGGTGCACCTCGGCCGGTGACAGGCGGAAGCTGATGTACACCAGGGGAGCCCGGTCGGGCATCGACTGTAGCGCGGCGGCGAGCACCAGGTCGCCGTCGCTGTCGTGATCGGTCTGCAGGACCACGTTGTCACCGGACTGCAGGCCGCCGGTGAGCTCGTCGAAGAGATCCTGCACATCAGTCGGCGTCTCGGCCACGACCCGCCTCCCCTCACTCAGGCACCCGGCAACCTCGTGGCGAGTATGACCGGTCGTGCCGCGGCGTGAGTGCATTTCCCGTGGTGGCCGCGGGGCATACCGGCCGAAAACGGGCGAGACCCACGGCAGATGCCGTGGGTCTACGGGTTCCGCGTTGCGGTCCGCCGCCTCTGGTTAAGACCGCCGCCTCCCACGGGAACCTTCGGGAGCCCCACTCTCGAAAGGGCCGTGGGAGACGGCGGAATCTTGAAGCCGGC
>JBBDQS010000084.1:0-17651 GCA_040905805.1 Egibacteraceae bacterium
GCGTACCCGCCCACGAGGTGCGCCTCGACGAGGTGCTCGTCGACCCCGGCGAGCGGCTGTTCTACACCTACGACTTCGGTGATGACTGGACGCATACGGTCCGTCTGGAAGCGGTCGTGCCGCGCGAGGCCGGCGCGTCGCGGGCACGGTGCACCGGCGGGCGGCGCGACGGACCGCCCGAGGACTGCGGCGGGATGTACGGCTTCGAGCTCGTCGCCGCCGCGTGCGACCCTGCTCACCCCGACCACCACGAGGCGATCACCGAGCACGCCGAGCTCTACGGCGACGAGGTCGATCCCACCGACCGACCCCCGGTGCCCTTCGAGGTCGACGAGGTCAACAGCCGGCTCGACGATCTCGGCTTCGCGGGCCCCTCTGCGGGAGCGGCGCCGACAGGTAGCGCCGAGGTGCCCCCGGGTGCGCTGGGCGACCTGCTCGGCTCGGTGACGACCGCGCCGGTGCGCCGGCGGCTGCGCGCGCTCGTCGCCGCGGCCCGCCTCGACGAGGCGGCGACCGTCGACGCCGACGTCGCCGCGCAGATGGCGCGCCCGTTCGCCGTCCTGCTCACCCGCGTCGGCGACCAGGGCGTGGCGCTCACCAAGGCCGGCTACCTGCCGCCCACGCTCGTCAAGGCCCTGTTCGACGAGCTCGACCTCGCCGAGGAGTGGATCGGTGCGGCCACCCGCGAAGAGCACACCGTCCCGGTGCTCCACCTGCGTGAGACCGCCCAGCTGATAGGGCTGCTGCGCAAGCACCGCGGCCGGCTGGTGCTCACCGCGAAGGGCCGCACGCTGCGCGGCGACCCGGCCGGGCTGTGGTGGTACCTCGCCGAGCGGATGCCGCCGCGCACCCGCGACGAGGCGCAGCGCCTCGCCAGCCTGGTCACCCTCCTCGCGGTGGCCGCCGAGGCCGACGAGGAGCAGCACCACGGCCTCGTCGCCGACGTGCTCGCCGACCTCGGCTGGCGCCACGCCGACCGCACGCCACTGTCCGCCGGCACAGCGGCCCACCTCGCCTGGGACACCACCGCGGTGCTGCGCCGCCTCGGGGGCCTGACCGACCGCCGGGCGCCGGGACGGGCGTCGCCGACCCCCCGCGGCGTGGCCTTCGCCCGCGCCGCGCTACAGACGTGGCCGGCCGGGGCTGGGTGAGCGGCCTGCGCAAGCCTAGGGTGGGATGGACGCGGCCGCCTGGACGGGGTCAACCCGTTGTAGATGGGGGAGCCCGTCGAAGTCCCGGTCGGGGGAGATGATCACGGGTATGCCGCGGTTGACCGCCGTGGCTGCGTGGATCGCGTCGCGGGCCTGAAGCCGGTCGTGCCGCGCGAACAGCTCCAGAGCCGTGCGCAGGTCGGCCACCGTGACGTCGTGCAGGGGGCAGAGGCCGGCGACGCAACGCGCCAACCGCGTCGCGCCGGCGCGGTCGCCGGTGCGCCGCACCCGCTGGTGGAGGAGCTCCTGGACCGCCTCCACGCTCGCCTCGCCCTGCAACGCGTCCTGCCCGAGGGCCTCGACGAGGCGGCGGCACGGTTCACGGTAGGGATGGTCGGTGCCTACGGCGTAGACGAAGACCGCACTGTCGATGAGGGCGCGGCCGCCCATCAGCCGGGCTCGCCCGCCATCTCGTCGAGCATCCCGGCCTTCATGGGAGCCCAGTCCTCGACGGGCATGGGGCTCGCCTCGAGGATCGCCGCGGCCGCATCCTGTCGATCCGCGGTTGCGCCCGCGTACACCCGGTCGATCGCCTCACGGATCAGCGATGCCACCGACGTGCCCCGGCGCGCGGCCTCCTGCGCGAGCATGGCTATCCGGGCCGTTCGCTGCAGCACGCTGGCCGGTCGGCGGAGCTCCGTGGACAGATTCATGATTTTTCATTTCCACGGCTGGTCCACACGGTGAGGCACCGCGGTCCACACCGCCGGCGATGCCGTCCACAGCCTGCCGCGGGAGATCGCCGGCGGCGGGTGCCCGACCCGCTGTTGTCCACAGGTGGGGCAGCGCGCACCGTCCACAGGTGCGCACCGCCAGGGGACGCGCGGCTGTCACAGCCCCTCGATAGGTTGCCCATGGACCACACCGCAGCGTCCGAGCCCGAGCGGTCGCCCCGCCGTGGGACGACCGCCGGCTGCGCCACGTGAGGAACGACATGAGCCAGGCAACGACCACGGAGAGCCGCACACGGCGCAGCGACACGGGAAGACGGGGCGGTGCGGTCGTCGAGCACGCCACGGCCAGCGCCCTTCCCGCCAGCGACGAACCGGTGTCCGCGCCGTCCGCCGCTCGGGCTGACCTCGGGGCCTACGCGCACCTGCTGGACGCCGTCAGCGGCGGGCAGCGGGTGGACGCGGAGACGTCACGGTTGGTCGATGACGCGGTGGCGGTGTGGGCCCGGCCGGGTTTCGAGGTCTTCGTGTCGCTGCCGCGGCTGCGCTTCGAGCCGTTCGACTACCAGCTGAGGGCCGCGGGGCGGGTCCTGCGGCAGATGCGCGGCCGGGCGATCCTGGCCGACGAGGTGGGGCTGGGCAAGACCATCGAGGCCTGCCTGGTGGCCTCCGAGCTGCGCCTGCGCGGTCTCGCTTCGCGCACCCTGGTCGTGGCGCCCGCCGGGCTGGTCGGCCAGTGGCAGGAGGAGCTCGAGCGCAAGTTCGCCCTGCCCTCCGAGGTGGCCACCGGCAAATGGCGGCCCGGGGACGAGGGGGAGCCGCCCGTCGTCGTGGCGTCCCTGGCGTCGGCCCGCCGCCAGCCGCTGCGCGACACGCTGGTCGCGCAGCCGTGGGATCTGGTGATCGTCGACGAGGCGCACCGGGTGCGCCGGTCCCGCAGCGCGTCGGGACGACTGGCGCGCACGCTGAACAGCCGCTACCTGCTGCTGCTGTCGGCCACACCCGTGGAGAACCGGCTGGCCGACCTGTACGAGCTGTGCACGCTGGTGCGTCCGGGCCACCTCGGCACCCCGCGGGAGTTCCGCGCCCGCCACGGCGCCGGCCTGGCGGCGCGCAACCTGCCGGCGCTGCGCGCGCGCGTGCGCGAGGTGATGGTGCGTCACCGCCGCAGCGAGGTGGCGCTGCTGCTGCCACCGCGGCTGGCCGCGACACGCCGGGTCAGTCCCGCAGGCGACGAGGCGCGGCTGTACGCCGCCGTGTCCGAGCGGGTGCGCCAGCACGGCCGGGGCGCCCCACCGCAGCGCGCGCTGCAGCTGCGTGCGGTGCAGCGGCTGGCCGGGTCCAGCCCCCGGGCACTGGCCGCGACGCTGGAGCGCATCGGCTGGGACGACCTCGCGGCGGACGCGCGAGGGGTGGCGATGACCGCGAAGGCCGCGGCGCTGCTCGACGTGCTCCGCGGCTGTCGCCAGCGCGGGGAGAAGGCGCTGGTCTTCAGTGGCTACCGGGAGACGGTGGCCTTCCTGGCGTCCCTGCTCGCCGACGCGGGGCTGCCCGCCGTCGTCTACCACGGCGGGTTGACCCGTCGCGACAAGGACGCGGTCGTCGCCGCCTTCCGCGACGAGGCGGCGGTGCTGCTGTCGACGGAGGCGGCGGGGGAGGGCCGCAACCTGCAGTTCTGCCACGTGATGGTCAACTTCGACCTGCCGTGGAACCCGCTGGCGCTCGAGCAGCGCCTCGGACGGTTGCACCGCATCGGGCAGACCGAGGAGGTCCGGTTGACCAACCTGGCCACGGCCGGCACGATCGAGGACCGCATCCTGCGGGTGCTCGAGGCCAAGGTGCACCTGTTCGAGCTGGTGGTGGGTGAGCTCGACATGATCCTCGGCAGGGTCGAGGACGACTTCGACTTCGAGCAGGCGGTGTTCGCCGCCCACGTGGCGAGCACCGACGACGCCGACTTCGACGCGCGGCTCGACGCCCTCGGCGAGGAGCTCGCACGCGCGCGCCGTGACCATCTGACGACCCGGGAAGAGGTGGACGTGCTGACCGGCGGGGAAGGCGGGCAGTAGCCATGGCCATGGAGCCGGCGCTGGACTTCTGGCTGCGCTACGTGGAGCGTTCCGGGGGGCTGGTCGAACCCGGATGCGACACCGCCCTGGCGGTCCTGTCCCCGGCGCTTGCCCAGACGCTGGGCTGTCCGGAGGAAACGGTGGTCACCGCCTGTCCTGACGCTGCCCGCGACGACGGCGCGGAGCTGCTGATCCCCGGCCACCCCGCCCTGGACCGGGCGGCCACGGCCACGCTTGACCGGGGCGACGCCGGCAACGCCTGGCTGCGCTGGCCCTCGTCCCCGGGGCCGCCGCACCGCGCCCTGCAGCAACGCGCGCGGGAACGCTTTCCCGTCGCCCACGGGCGACTCGACCTCGGCGGGCCGCTGGCCACGTGCTACGCGCCGCTGGTGCGGCTCGGCGCCCTGGCCACCTACACGCTGTCCCTGGAGGAACGCTTCCAGGAGCGCGTCGAGGTGTGGGTGGACGGCAGCGCCGGCCAGCCGCTGGAAGACCGAGCCAGCGCGGCACTGCGGGTCAGCCCGCTGTCGCCGGCGCCCGACACGAGCCATCCGCGCCACGAGGCCGACCTGGCCGCCGCGGTCGCCCGCACCCACGACGCCGCCGAGGCGCAGGCCCGCGCACGCCGGGACCGGCTTGCGGCCATGGCCGAGGAGGAGCGCCAGGCCGAGCGCGCCCGCGCCGAGGACTACTTCGCCGCCGCGCTCCAGGTGTTGGCGCGCCGGCAGGAGACCGCCGACGCCGAGCGCCGCGAGCTGCTCGAAGCCCAGGCCGACGCCACCCGTGCCGAGCGAACACGCCGGCTGCGGGAGATCGACGAGGCGTTCCGCCCGCGCCACGAGCTGCGCCCCTACCGGCTGCATCTGGTGTGGGCTCCGGCGCTGCGCGTGCCCGCGGAGATACGACGCGGCGCGGCGACGCACCGCCTCACCCTGACCTGGCTGCTCGCTCCCGTCGCGGCGTTCGTCCCACCAGCCTGCCCGGCTTGCGGCGCTGGCAGTCCGCTCGTCGCCGGCCGCGCCGAGCTCGGCTGCCGCTCGTGCCAGCCGGGCGGTGGCCCCCGGTGAGGCGCCCGCGTCGCCCGGTCTGCACGTGAGAGCCCTCGACGATCACCCCTGTGGCCCCCCGTCGCACATCCTGGGCCACGGGGACGCGAGGCACTACGGTGGGGCCGACATGGGGAGCGACACGCGGTGACGGTGGTGCACGGCTTGTGGGGGCACGACGACCGCCTGCGGCTGTGGGGCGAGCAACCCCTGCACGGCGCGGCCCTCCCGCGTCCCCGCGGGCGCCGGCCCGCCGCCGGACGGGCGTCCCGCCACCCCTACGCCACCCCGTCCGACCTCCTGCGCGAGGTGATCGGGGGGTTCGCCGGGCCCGGCGTCGTTGCGCGGCTCGACGCCGGGCTGCTCGACGTGCACGTGCCGAGCGCGGGCGCGTCGCCGCTGCCCTCGCCCGGCCTGCCGGGCGCCTCCGCGATCGCCGCCGAGCCCACGGACGTGCGGGCCTGGCGGGTCCCGGCCCTGGCCGCGGCGCCGCCGATGGCGCTGGACGTGCTGCGGGCGCTGCCCGGCGCCGAGGATCCCCGCGTCGGCGCGAGCCTGGCGTGGCTGAGCGCTGCGGCGCGCTTCGCCGCAGAGCTGACGGCCCGCGGGCGGGTGCTGCCCGGCGTGACCCGCGCTGGCGTCGATGAAGCCGGCCGGCACCAGGCACGGTGGCTGCCGGTGCTGTCGGCGGAGGATCGCGAACACGTCGCGAGCCTCGCCGCTGCGATGCCGCCGGCGGTCCGCGCCGAGCACCTCGCGCCGGGCGAGCAGCGCGACCCGTCGCCCGCCCACCGTCCCGCCCCCGTCGACGCGGGGGTCCTCGCCCGTCGCCTGCTCCAGTGTCTGGTCGACGCCGCCGCCCGCAGCGCCGTGCACGCCGCCGGTGGGGTCGCCCTGCCCCGGTCGCGACGCGCGGTCAGCTCGCCGGCCGCCGAGGCGTGGCTGGCCGCGCTGACCGCCGACGACGCCACGGTCCACGCCGACCCGACCGACGTGGCCCTGCTCGCCAAGCAGCTCGACGCGTGGCGGGCGTCGGGTGCGGTCGACACCGGTCCGCTGCGCACCTGCTTCCGCCTGTGCCCACCGGCCGACCAGGACGCGGCAGCCGACGCTGCCGACGGTGCCGGCGGCGGGACCTGGCAGCTCAAGTTCTGCCTGCAGGCCACCGACGACCCGTCCCTGATCGTCCCGGCAGCGGAGGTGTGGCAGGCCGACGCGACGCTGCGGTTCCTCGAGCGCAGCTTCGAGCAGCCCCAGGAACGCCTGCTCGCCGACCTCGGCCGGGCCAGCCGCCTGTACCCCGAGCTCGAACGCGCCCTGCAGGTCGCCCGCCCTGAGGGCCTGGCCCTGGACGCCGACGAGGCGCTGTGGTTCCTCGCCGACGGCACCCCGCTGCTCGAGCAAGCCGGCTTCGGCGTCCTGGTGCCCGCCGAGCTGCGCCGCCCCGCCCGGCTCGGCGTGCGGCTGCGCACGAGCTCGCCGAAGGACGGCGGCCAGCAGGCCTCGGGGCTGCTGGGCCTCGAGCGGCTCGCGGAGTACCGCTGGGACGTCGCCGTCGGCGACGAGACCCTGTCCGAAGCCGAGTTGCGCGAGCTCGCCCGGCTCAAGGCCCCGCTCGTGCGGGTCCGCGGGCAGTGGGTGACCCTGCGCCACGACGACCTCGCCCGTGCGGTCGGGCTGATGGAGCGCCAGCGCACGCAGGGCCCGGTGACCGCCGACGTCGGGGAGGTCGTGCGCCTCGGCCTGGGCGTTGACGACGCCGGTGTCGGGCTGCCCGTCGTGGGCGCCGGCGGCGACGGCACCCTCGGCGCGCTGCTGGCCGGCCGGGCCGCCGAGCGCCTGGAGCCGATGACCGCCCCCGCCGGGTTCGCCGGCACGCTGCGCGCCTACCAGGAGCGGGGCCTGGCGTGGCTGGCGTTCCTCGGCCGGCTCGGCCTCGGAGCCTGCCTCGCCGACGACATGGGGCTCGGCAAGACCCCCCAGCTGCTGGCGCTGCTGGCCGCCGAGCGCGACGGGCTCACCGCCCGGTCCCGGCGCTGGCCGGCGCCGACGCTGCTGGTGTGCCCGACCTCGGTGGTCGGCAACTGGGAGCGCGAGGCAGTGAAGTTCACCCCGGACCTGCGCGTGCTTGTCCACCACGGCACCGACCGGCTGCGCGGCGCGGCGTTCGCCGACGCGGTGGGCCGCAGCGACGTCGTGCTGACCACCTATGCCCTCGCCAACCGGGACCGCGCGCTGCTCGCCGACGTGGACTGGGGTCGGGTCGCGCTCGACGAGGCGCAGAACATCAAGAACAGCGCCGCCAAGCAGACCCGGGCGATCCGTGGGCTGCCGGCGCGCCAGCGGGTCGCGCTCACCGGCACGCCGGTGGAGAACCGTCTGGCCGAGCTGTGGTCGATCATGGAGTTCTGCAACCCCGGCTTCCTGGGTCCGGCGACGGCGTTCCGGGAGCGGTTCGCGCTGCCGATCGAGCGCGACGGCGACGAGGACGCAGCCGAGCGGCTCAAGGCCATCACCGGCCCGTTCGTGCTCCGGCGCGTCAAGACCGACAAGGCGATCGTGCCCGACCTGCCCGACAAGCTGGAGACCAAGGAGTACTGCACCCTGACCCGCGAGCAGGCGTCGCTGTACCAGGCGACCGTCGACGACATGCTCGCCCGCATCGACGAGGAGGACGGCATGGCCCGCAAGGGCCTGGTCCTGCAGACGATGCTGCGGCTCAAGCAGGTGTGCAACCACCCCGCGCAGCTGCTCGGCGACGACTCGACGCTGCCCGGGCGCTCGGGCAAGCTCACGCGCCTCGACGAGCTCGTCGACGAGGTGCTCGACGCCGGTGAGAAGGCCCTCGTGTTCACCCAGTTCGCCCAGATGGGCGCGCGGCTGGCCGAGCACCTGCGCAGCCGGCTCGGCCGCGACGTCGCCTACCTGCACGGCGGCACCCCCAAGAAGGTCCGCGACACCATGGTCGCCCGCTTCGAGTCCGCGGCCGGCCCGCCGCTGTTCGTCCTGTCGCTGAAGGCCGGCGGCGTCGGGCTGAACCTCACCGCCGCCAACCACGTGATCCACTACGACCGCTGGTGGAACCCGGCGGTGGAGAACCAGGCCACCGACCGGGCGTTCCGCATCGGTCAGCGCCGCACCGTGCTCGTGCGCAAGCTGGTGTGCACCGGCACCCTGGAGGAGCGCATCGACGAGATGATCGAGGCGAAGCAGGCGCTGGCCGAGCGGGTCGTGGGCACCGGCGAAGCGTGGCTGACCGAGCTGTCCACCGCCGAGCTGCGCCAGGTCGTGGCGCTGTCGGCCCAGGCGGTGGGCTGAGCCGTGGCCCGTCACCGCAAGCCGCAGTCAGGCGCCTTCCCGCCCCCGTCGCGGCCCCGGCCGGTCGAGGGCGGCCTGGCCGCACGCAGCAAGCGTGGCGCGATCGGCCGGTCGTGGTGGTCGCAGCGCTTCGTCGCCGTGCTGGAGTCCTTCGGGATGGGCCCGCGGCTGGCCCGCGGGCGCACCTACGCGCGCAAGGGGCAGGTCACGTCGCTGGAGGTCGCTGCCGGCCAGGTCACCGCCCTCGTGCAGGGGTCGCGGGCGCGGCCCTACCGGGTGCTGGTCGGGGTGGCGGAGCTGTCGGCCGCGGACTGGGACCGCGCTGAGGGCGAGCTCGCCGGCCGGGCGATCTTCCTCGCCACGTTGCTCGCCGGCGAGATGCCCACCGCGGTCGAGGACGCGTTCGCCGCCTGCGACCTCACGCTGTTCCCCGCGACCTCCGACGACCTCGACACCGCCTGCTCGTGTCCGGACTGGGCCAACCCGTGCAAGCACGTCGCCGCGGTGTACTACCTGCTCGCCGAGGCGTTCGACGACGACCCGTTCCTGATCTTCGCCTGGCGTGGGCGCGGCAAGGACGAGCTGCTCGCCGGCCTGCGCGCCCGCCGTGGCGGCGGAGCGCCGCCCCCCGCGGCGACCGCTGACGACGACGCCTGGCCGACCGTGGCCGGCCCGCCGCTGGCCGACTGGGCCGACGGGTTCTGGCAGGCGCCGGCGCCGCTGCCCGACCTGCGCGGCCGGCCTCGGCCCGGCTCGGTCGCCGACGCGTTGCTGCGCCAGCTCGACCCACCGGAGGTTACCGTGCGCGGTGTCCCCCTCGACGACGTGCTCGTCCCCGCCTACCGGGCGCTGCCCACCGAGGAGGTCTGAGAACTCCCAGCGGCGGGTCCGTGGGCAGCCCACGGTGGGCGTCGGCGGCGACGACCAGCGTGATTCGCGCGAGGACGTCGATGATCGCGTTGCGCGCCCTCGCGTTTCCGCGGACATGGCGACCTGATCCACGCCTTTGGCGCCGCCCGAGACGAGCACGTCGCTCCGCTCAGCGGCGAGCCGAGTGACCTGCCGGGCCACATCCGCGCCGGCGTCGTCCACGTGGCGCGAGCCGACCACCCCGACACCGGGTGCGTCCAGCAGTCGCGTGGGACCGGCCCGTCGTCGGTCGGTTGGGCGTGACCATCAGCGCGCTGGTCAACGACCTGCTCGACGACGCACTCCGCCACCGGGCCGGCCGGCGCTTCGCCTCGCATGCGGCTGCGGAGGTCGACGCCGACGACCGACGCCGACTCGACCCTGGTGGTGCCGGTCACCGTGATGGTCGAGGTCGACTACCTGCTGCGAGCTCGCCGCTGACCGCGTCGTCGCGTGCAGCGGCAGGGAACCTCGGCGTCGGGCGGCGGGATCGACGGCCGCGCAATCCGCTCGCGGAGCAGCGCCAGGGTCTCCCCGAGCTCGTCGACCACCGCCGGTGCGTCGAACAGCCCGCGCCAGGCCGCGTCGAGGCCCCCGGCCCCGTCGAGTGGCCGGTGCTGACCGCGCCCGCACCGCGTACCGCGGGGGCTGCGCAATGCTTCCCGGCCCGGCCCGGCCCGGCCCGGCCCGGCCCGGCCCGGCCCGGCCCGGCCGTCCGCGACGTGCGCAGCCCCGCGGTCAGCCCAGGCGCGTGGCCCACTCGGGCATCCGGGCCGCACCGTCCTCGCGCAGCCCGGCAAGCCGCAGCCCCGCGCCGGCCGCGGCGGCCAGCGCGCGCGCCTCCTCGGGTGGGGGCTGGCGCAGGCCGAGACGTTCGGGCAGCGACTGGCGTGGCAGCACCCGTAGGCGCAGCCGTGCGGCCGGGTCGAGGCCGAGCAGGTCACGCACCGCCGCCAGCGCCTGCGGGTAGCCGCCGAGGTCGTCGACCAGGCCGCGCTCGGCGGCGTCAGCTCCGGTCCACACCCGACCGCGGGCGAGCTCGTGGACCCGCTCGCGGGTCAGGTCGCGGCCCTGCGCGACACGGTCGACGAAGTCGTCGTAGACCCGGTCGAGGAACCCCTGCATCCGCTCCCACTGGGCCTCGGTGAAGCGCTGGTTGCTGGAGAACATGAGCGCGTTGGCGCCGCGGTGCGCCTCGTCGGCGGTCACCCCGAGCCGTTGGCGCAGCCCGCTGGTGACGAGCTTGCCGGCCACCACGCCGATGGACCCGGTGATCGTGCCGGGGGCGGCCACGATGCGGTCGGCGCCCAGCGACACCCAGTAGCCACCGGAGCCGGCGACCGAGCCCATCGACACCACCACGGGCTTGCCGGCCTGCCGGGCACGCACGACCGCCCGCCAGATCGCGTCGGACGCCACCGCCGACCCGCCGGGGCTGTCCACGCGGAACAGCACCGCACGCACCCGCCGGTCGCGGATGGCCTGCTGGAACCCGAGCACGACGGTGTCCGCGCCCATCGTCGCGCCCAGCGGCCAACGCCGGCTGCGCCCGACCTGGATGCCCCCGTGGCCGTGCACGAGCGCGACCGTCGTGGCCCGCCGGGGGCGCAGGGTCCGCCGCCGGCGGCGGGTGGAGCCATAGGCCTGACTGGTCACCAGCCGGGCGCCGGGGCCGGCTGCCGCCTTGGTGTCGGTGACGGTCTGGTCGCGGTAGGCCAGCCGGTCGACCAGACCCGCGGTCCGCGCGTCGGCGGCGGCCAGCGGCCCCCGGTCGATCAGCGCCGCGGCCTGCTGCCCGTCGACGCCACGGCCGGCGACGATCGCGGCGACCAGCTGCTCGTGGTGGGAGGCCACGATGCGGTCCACCGCCTCGCGGTGGGCGTCGGTGAAGCCGCGCTCGGTGAGCAGGTTGGCGGCGTTCTTGTACTCGTGGCGGCGGTCGACCTGCGGCTCGACGTCGAGCTTGTCGAGCAGCTCGGCGACGAACGGCACCTCGGCGGCCAGGCCGACGAGCCCGACATCGCCGGTGGGCTGCAGGTGGATCTCGTCGAACGCCGCCGCGACGTAGTAGGCCAGCGTGGCGTCGCCGGCCTCACCGAACGACTGCGCGTGCGCGACCGCGCGCTTGCCACTGCGCCGGAACGCGGCCACGGCGCCGCGCAGCTCCTCGGCGTGCGCCCAGGTCTCGGCGGGCCGGTCCACACGCGCGACCAGGGCGCGCACCCGGTCGTCGTCGGCGGCCTCGGCCAGCGTGTCGACCAGGTCGCGCAGGGACGGGTGGCGCGCGGCCATTAGCCGGGCCAGGGGGCTTGCCGCCGGCTCGTCGCTGACCGGACGCGACAGGTCGGCGGCCAGCACGAGCGGGGGCCGCAGCGGACGGCTCCACCCCGGCAGTCGCATGCGCACGCCGCTCCCATCAGTCGGCTCGAGGTTCGAGGGCGGACCACTCTACCCACCTGGCCCGACCGGCCCGCACCGGGAGCCGCCCGGCCCCCCGGCAGCTGGCCTGGAGCACGATCCGACTGCGGGCGCTAGCGCTCGGCGAGCCGCTCACGCTTGCGCTCTGACAGTTTCGGCGACACCCAGTGGGTGCGGTAGGCCTGCTCGATGGCAGGCTTGCCGCTCTTGCTGAACTGCAGCTTGCGACGGTCGCGGGTGCGCGCCACGTAGGCGGTCTCGCTGGGGGTCAGGCCACGGTCGCGGGCCCAGCGCCGGAACACCTTCATCGCCCGGGAGATCTTGGCGAGGTTGGCCTGCACGACCCGTTCGAGGTAGGGCACGCGGCCGACGCGCCAGTCCTTGACGTGGGTGGGGCGCAGCCAGCCGATGCCGACCAGCACGTCGATGGCGCTCACGTACTGCTGCCTGGCCAGGGCGTCCTCGGCCGCGGCGATCACCCGCTGCTCGAGGCGCTGTTGCGCGTCGGTGCCCATGGCCTGGGTCTATCACGAGCGGGCCCGCGGCACCTGATCCTCGCCCGGTCACGAGGGTGCAGAAGGGCAACGCTGTCATCCGACGCCGCTGCCGGTCAGGACCGACCGCCACGCCTTGCCGGCTGCTCGGCCCTTGCCGATGTCGCGCAGGGAGCCGACAGCCCTGTGCAGCTGTCCGCCGGGCAGGCTGCCGAGCACGCGGTCGCGCGCCGCGTTCAGGGTGGTGTCCGTGGCGTCCGGGGCGTTGTTCGGGCGGACGAACGACAGTCGGATCCGTTCGTCGCCCACGCGCAGCTTGCAGCCACCGCCGAAGTAGTACCAGGGGAACACGACCTCGCTGATCTCCTCCATCGGCGAGTCGAGCAGCACCTCCTCGGCCGACGCGAACGTCAGGCGCTGCCCGTCGGTCGCGAGGATGCCGGGCACGTTGCGCGTCATGCCAACCAGCACCCATGCCGCGGTGGCCAACGACCCTGTGGGCAGAGGTTCGTCTGGCATCGCAGTGCTCCTTGCTCGTTCGTACGGACCTCGAGGCAGCCGGGCCAAGCTGGCTGCCTGCGGTTCGAGGGCAGCCGGACTTCTTTCGCACGCTCATAGTGGTCTTCGCCGTGCCCGACAGAATGCCGCATCTGGATTCCCGACGCGTCCAGGCGAGACCTGTCGCTTGATGCCCGCTGCGATCGTCGGCGGTGTCCGCCTCGAGCTGGGGGACGTGGTCAGGCGCGGTCACCACAGCAGCGCTTGTGCTTGCGGCCGCTGCCGCAGGGACACGGGTCGTTGCGCCCGACCTTGACCCGCCGCACGTGCGGTGGTGTCGCGGCGGGTTCGGGGACCTGTGGGGCCAGCTCAGTGTCCGTGGCGGTGGCCGCTGGGGTCGGCGTGGCAGAGATCCAGCCGTGGCGGCGGCTCCACTCCGCCAGCTCCGCGCGGGCGGCGCGCGCGTCACTCACTCGGCCGGGCTGGTCGTGCAGGAGCTCGGTCAGCCCGGCGTGCGCCAGACGGGGCAGCAGGTCGGCGAGCCAGTCGCGCAGTTGCCGGTCCCGGTCCCAGTCGCCGCTGAGCCAGTCATCCAAGCCGCCGTTGTCCCCGGCGTGGTCGGCTGCGAGCGCGACGACGAGGTCAGCGTCGGCGCCCACCTCCTCGACGAACGCCGCGTAGGCGGGACCGCCGGGCGTGGGCCATCCGGGGTCCACGCGGTCGAGGGTGGCGCGCAAACGCCGGCGCAGGTCCCACGTCGGCGCCGGTCGATCGATCGCCAGGCAGGCCTGGACGACGGCGGCCCAACCGTCGGCGTTGCTCGCGGCGGCACGCGCAAGCCGCTCCTGGGTGACTGCCGCCGCCTCGCTGTCGTGCGCCGGGCACATCGTCGCCTGTGCCTCGCCGAGGTCGGCGGGGAAGCCGAAGGTCTGTCCGGCGCACGCGGGGCAGCCGGCCTGGCGAGCCTGTGCGCTCAGCTGCACGGGGCAGCGGTCCAGGTCCACCGGGCCGAACGCGTCCTGGGCGGCGTCGGTGATCGCGCCGAGACCAATCGGCTCCCAAACCGGGGAGACGAGCGCGACCGCCGGCGGCGGAAAGCGCGGGAGCTCCGGGGCGTCGGGCACCTCGGCCACCGGGTCGCTCAACAGGCCCGCCACCTCACCGTTGGCGACCGCTGGCGGGTAGACGCCGGCGGCGAGCAGGACCTCGTGGCGCGCGCCGACCCGCACCGCGGACTCGCCCAGCGCCGCCAGCACATCCACGACCCGGCCCTGGTCCATGGCGGCCAGGTCCAGGGCGTTGGCCAGCGGCACGTACACCACGATCTCGTAGTCGTCACCGTCGCCGTTGGCGATCGCCCACGCAGGGTCGAACCGCTCGAGAGGGTGCAGCGGGTCCCAGGTCAGCACGAACACCCGCAGCCGCGTGAGCCGCGCGCGCCTCGGCGTCGACCAGGCCCGGCCAGGTCAGCCGCAGCTCGACCAGCGCCTTGTCGCGGGGCGGCGGCGCAGCCATGACCTGCCGCGGGTCCTCGGGCAGGCCGTCGAGCACGTCGACCATGGCCGCACGATAGCGCCCGAGCAGCCTCCCACAACCCCCGGCCGGTCTGTGCCGACCGGGCAGGCGTCGCGTTGGTGTGCCCGACGCTGCGGGCGTTCTGCACCTGGCTGGGCCGCCGAACTGCTCGCCGTCAGGCCAGATCGAACGCGGTGTGGATCGCGTCTGCGAGCTTGGCCTCCTGCTCAGGGAACAGCCAGCCGATCTGCTGGCCGAGCGCCGAGCGCGGCACGGTCACGACGTTGTCGCAGCTGACCACACCCTCACGTTCGAGCCCGTTGTCCCGTCCCACCGCCACCTCCGTCGACAGGCCTCGGACGGTGCTGGTGATGGGGGCCACGGTCACGCGCGTGAGGTGTGGACGGACCGCCTCACGGGTGAGCACGAGGACGGGTCGGGCCTTGTCGAGCTGTGCGGTGTGGATCGGCCGCATCAGTCGAGGTCGTCCAGAGCCGTGCGGCGGGTGAACTCGGCGAGACCGTCGAGATCGTCATCGGCCTCGGCTCGGACCAGGATGGCGGCGTCACGCGCCGCTCGCTCCCGCCGGCGCGCACGTGCGAGGGCTTGCGCAACGACGACCGCCCGGCTACTGGCCTGTCCGTCGGTGACGAGCCGATCGATGAAGTCGACGAGGTCGTCGGGAAGGCGGACCGTGATCTGGGTCGTCATACCAGAAACGATACCACCTCGGGATCGGCCGCACGATGCCGCCAGCAACGCCTCCCACAACACGTGGCCGGAGGACCCGGAGGGGTCCGAGGCGGTCCGCCAAACCCTGCTCGATCGCTTCGGCGAGTGGATGGAGGCCGGGCAGCGGCCCGGTGTCGCGTGGGCCGTGGCCGAGGCGCTGCGCTTCAAGGCCGACTCCCTGGACGGGCGGGTGGGCAGCTGGCGCGCGGGCGACCTCGACGAGATCCTCACCGAGTGGTTTCCCCGCAAGGTCTGCGCCGACGAGGCGGACGTGGCGTTGGTGTGCCCGACGCTGCGGGCGTTCTTCACCTGGCTGGACCAGGCCGGGCTGCTCGCCGGCGACGGCGACACGTTGCCGGCGCTGCTCGCCACCCTCGACCGGATCGAGCCGGGGCTGGCGGCGGCGATGGCCGACGAGTCACGGTTCGCCATGGGCAAGTCGATGATCGCGGCCATGCTCGCCGACGGCGTCGACCTGGAGGACGACGGCGCGGTGCAGCAGTGGATCGCGGGGTTCAACGAGGTCGCCGCAGCGCAGCCCCGGCCGCGCCCGACGCTGCCGCCCCTGGCCGTGCCCGACGAGGAGGCGCTGGTCCGCCTCGCCGGCGCGGCGCCGGCGACGGTGCGGCTGGCGACCCTGGTCGCCTGGGTCGGCGACGGTCGTCGGCTGACCGCGGCGGGCAACCTGCGGCTGCACGACGCCAGGCAGCTCGCCGGCCTGCTCGCCCTTGACGTCCCCGCCGAGGTGCTCGCCGGCCTGCGCAGCGCCGCAGACCTGATCCCGGTGGAGCTGGCCTTCCGCTGGGCGCTCGCGGCGGGTTTCCTGGAGATCGACGGCCCCACGGTCGTGCCCGGCGACGCGGCGGACCTGCTGACCACCGCGCCGCTCGACGCCTGGCACCAAGCGACCATCGCCCTGCTGGCCATGGGGGTGACCAGCGCCGGGATGACCGGCTGGGTGCCGTTCTGGGCCGAGCCGCTCGACGAGATCGCCGGCGTGCTGCTCGCGGGTCTGCACACCCACGGGCCGGCGTCACCCGGCGACCTCGCCGACGAGGCCCGCGCCGAGATCGAGGAATCCTTCGACCTGTCCGACGTGACCGCGTTGCAGCACACCACGATGGTCAGGGCACTGCCCGGCTCTGTGCGCCTGCTCGTGGACCGCCTGGCGCAGGCCGGTGCGGTCCAGGTCACCGGCGACCAGGTCGAGCTGGCGCCGCTGGGCAGGTGGTTCGTGCGGGACCTGCTGCGGCGGGGAGGCTTCGAGGTACGGCCGTGCGCCGCCTGCACGAGCATCCCGCCTGCCGGGCGTACGCGGCCATGTGGCTGACCGAGCGCGGGTTCGAGGAGTCCCGGCCGCTGGACGCCGACGACATGGTGGCGGTCTTGATGGACAACCTCGGCCTGCTGCTGGCCGGCCGCGGCCCGCAGGCCATGACTGAGGCGTTCGCTGCCGCAATCCCCGCCGACCGTCAACACGCGATCGTGGCCGAGCTGTGGCGGCACGAGCACCCGGACGTTTCGCTGGTCCTCGACGCGCTGGCGGCGCACGCGCCCAAGCCGGTGGCCAAGGCCGCCGCCAAGGCACGGTTCAAGCACCGCACCGCGGCGCCATGCCGCCAGCCCACATGACCGCCGGGGATCAGAGCCAGTAGGCGGTGGGGAACGGGTCGCGATGGTCGCGGGCCCACGCATCGAGACGCTCGGCCAGCGCCCGGGCGAGACGCGCGGGATCGCGTGGTAGCCCCGACTTCAGCGCGAGAACGACTGCTGCGACGCCCGCTTCGCCCTGACGGACCTGCAGCAACCGGGCGAAGTCGACCACGTTCTCCGTGACGAGCACGCGCCCCTCGGCCACCGCGACGTCCAGCAGCTGCGCGTCGGTCAGCCCGCGCAGGTCGTGCACAGCCGCGCGCGCTCCGTGCCCCCGGTCTTCGAGCTCTGCCGCGACCGCGGCCGGGAACATCTCGTCGATCAACCATTTCACGCCAGGAGGCGCTCACGGCGCGCGGCGCGCGCCCGCAGCAGCTCGGCTGCCTCCTCGTTGGCAGCGATACGTGCGTCGACCTCGTCGGGGAACGCGCTGTAGAACTCGATCGCCAGCCGCACCCAGCGCTCGTCCAGCGACAGCATCCTGGCCGTGTTGGCGACCTTGCGCTCGCCTGAGCCAGACACGTGCGTGACCGTGCCGATCACCTCCCACACGTCGGGGCCGACCGCCAGCGCTGCACGCCGACCGGTGGGGCCCTCTCGGTACACGATCCCGGGGAACGCGCGGGTCTTGAGGCCCTCGTCAAGCAGCGCCACGACCAGCTCGGTCTGGGACAGCGCCTCGTCCGCGGCTCTGCGCGCGAGCCGACCCGTGAGCTCCTCGGGAAGGCGAAAGGACTTGGCTGCCGGCATCGCAACCTCTCTGGTTCGTGCCAGTGTAGTGCACGTGCACTCCGACGCGATACTGTTCAAAACACCACGACTGGGCGGGGTCGATCCCGCGCCGTGATGGCGCTAGCGCGAGAGCAGGCTCGCTCGCCCGCCGGGCTTCGACAGGCTGCCCCTTGCCAACCGGGCCCCGCCCGGTGAGAATCCCTGACGGTCGGGCGCGACGCTCGACTCGCCGATGCACGTCTCAGCTCTCCCCAGCGCCGGCGGCGTCCGGGCGCGGCGGCCCGGAACCGTCTGGCGCGTCACCTGTACCGGACGCGGCAGCCGGTACGGCTCAGTTCCTCCATGGCGGTCGCTGCGCGACCGCCACACCCAGCACAGCGGAGAA
>JBBDQS010000084.1:17661-30292 GCA_040905805.1 Egibacteraceae bacterium
AGGCTCGGGCGATTCACGGCTCAGGGCCCCGGAGCAGCGCTCCCGGGGCCCTGCCGTGCGTCGCCGCGTGCGTCCGCGACCAGCACGATCCACTCGCTGCCGGCACGGACCTCGGGGTCAAGGCCCACCGCGGCCAGGGCGGTCACCGCCTCGTCCGTCCGCTCCCGGCTGACGCCGGAGGCGACCAGCGTCCCGCCGGGGCGCAGGCGTGCGGCCAACGCTCGTGCGAGTGCGGTGAGCGTGGCGGTGTCGAGGTTCGCGACCACCACGTCGAAGGCGCCCGCCACGTCGCCGGCCGACCCCGCCCGCACGTCCAGGGCCACGCCGTTGGCGGTGGCGTTGTGGCGCGTGGCCTCCACGGCGAGGGGGTCGGTGTCGACCGCGACGACCGCCGCGCCCAGCCGGGCAGCCGCGATGGCGAGCACCCCGCTCCCGCAGCCGACGTCCAGCACCCGGGCGCCGTCCAGCGCCAGCTGCTGGAGCGCGGCCAGGCAGCCGGCGGTGGTCTCGTGGTGGCCGGTCCCGAACGCCTGAGCCGGCTCGATGACGATCTCCCCCACGTCGCCGGACGCCCGCCAGGGTGGGGCGACGACCAGGTCGCCGACGCGCACGGGCTCCAGGCCCGCCTTCCAGGTCTCGCTCCAGTCCTGGTCGGCCACGGGCTCCCAGCGGCCCTCGACGGGCAGGGCGAGGGGCCCGGTGTGGAAGTAGGCGCTCGCCCGCCCGCCCTGCTCGACCGCCCCCAGCAGGCCCGCCGCTTCCAGGGCCGCGACGTGCAGGTTCAGCTCGTCGAGCGTGAGCTCGGTGTGCAGCACCCACGTCACGGCGCGGGACAGGTCGGCAAGGCCCGCCGGATCAGGACTTCTCCTTGTGCTCGACGACGTCGAACGTCCAGAGGTCCGAGCCGGAGGCGGCCGGTCCCTGCGGGCCCGACGACTTGGCGTGCCCCTTGGAGAACTGCTGGGACTCCGTCCACGCATCGAACGACGCCTTGCGGTCCCACCGGGTGTAGACGAGGTAGCGGTCCTGGCCCTCGACCGGCCGCAGCAGCTCGAAGGCCTCGAAGCCCTCCATGGTGTCGACCTCTCCCGCACGCGCGGCGAAGCGCTGCTCGAGGGTGTCCCGCATCTCGGGGGGTACGGTCAAGGTGTTGATGGCGACGAACGACATGGGTACGGGTCCTTTGCAGCAGTGGTGGCCGCCCGGCTCGGTGCCGGGGGCCGATCCCGGAGACTACCGTGGCCGTGCCGGGCCTCAGGAGGTTGGAGCATGCCGAGCACCGGAGCGTCAGGGGACCTGCTGGAGCGGGCCGACCGCTGCTTCCTCGGCGCGGCCGGCCCGGACGGACCGGCGGTCCTGCCGGTGGCGTCGTGGTCCGACGGCCAGGCCCTGTGGATGAGCGCCCCGACCGCGAGCCTGCCCGCGACCGCGTCGGACCCCGAGGCCGAGTGGGTGGCCTACGTCCCGCCGCGGCAGGCGCACGAACCCGGCCTGCTCGTCCACGGCCGAATCCGCGTGTACAGCCTCGACGATCCCCTGCGCCTGGCCCTGCACGCCCCGACGATCTCCGCGGCGATGGCGGCGTTGGCGGCGCACCACGCCGGGGCGGTGCTCGGGGCCGTCGGCGAGGCCGCTCGCGCCCCGCACCGGTGGCAGCCCCGCAACCGGGCGGTGATACGCCTGGTCGTGCACGCGCGCCGGGAGGTCGACCCCCCCGACGTCGGTCCGGGTGTGGCACCGCCGCTGCCGCCGGTGGTGCCCGCCGCGGTGCGACGCGGCCTCGCCGGCCGGCGACGTCTGGTCCTCGTCTTCGGCGACCCGGGGGACCTGCACGCCACCCCGGCCGTGTGGGGCCCCGGCTTCGTGCTGCGCACGCCGCCCACGCTCCGGCCCGACCGGGGGAACGGGGCCGTCGCCGCCGTCGACGTCGAGGGTCCCCCCGGCCCGCGCCGACCGGTGGGCCTGGCGCTGCACGGCGAGGTCGACGCCGGTGGACGGCTGGTGCCGGAGCGGATGACGTCCTGGTGCGGCCCCGACATGGTGTCCGCGGCGGTGGCGGGCCCCGTCGCCGGCGGTGTGGTCCTGCCGGACTGATGACCCCCACCTGCGCGTACCCGGTCGACGCAGCCCTGCTGGAGCTGCTCGACGCCCACCTCGGCCCGCCGCTGGACTCCTACGTGCGGGGTTGGCAGGTGTGGCTGGAGCCCAACGGACCCGGCGAGCAGACCCTCGAGTGGCGGCTGCACCCCCCTGCGGGGTTCGTCATGCCCCTTGGGGTGAACCCCCACGACCTGTTCGACGTCGTCCTGCAGGGCATCGCCGAGCCCGGCGACGACTTCCCCGCCGGGCAGGAGCGACGCCGCCTGGACCAGGTGTGGGAGGCGCTGGAGGTCTTCCCGGCGTTCCCGGAGCCGACCCTGCCCACCATCACGCCGCCGTCGCTGGTCGAGGCCGCGACCGCCGCGCTCGGCGGGCGGCGCCCCGACGTCGCGGGCCACGTCGACCACGCGCGCCTGGGCGACCGGTGGAAGGGCCGGCGCGGCGACCTCTCCGTCGGTCGGGTGCTGTTCGACACGCTCGACCCGGTCCCCCCGCCGTGACCGGGCCGAGGCGCTAGCGTGCCGCCGATGGGATTGGACACCGCGCTGATCGACGGGCGTTGGCTGCCGCTCGCCGAGGCCGCCCTGCCGGTGACCGACGACGGGGTCGCCCGCGGCGACGGGGCGTTCGAGACCGTCGGCGTGTGGGACGGCCGGCCGTTCCGGGTGGAGGACCACCTCGCGCGGCTGGCCGGGTCGCTCGCCGCGATCGGCATCGGGCCGGTCGACCGGGCCCTCCTGCGGTCGGAGATCGACACCCTGATCGAGGACGTCGACACCGATGCGGCGCTGCGGATCTACGTCACCGGGTCGGGGACGCGCCTGCTCACCGTGAGCGCCCAGCCGGTCCGCGCGCCGGCCCGGCACCTCGTGCCCCAGCCGGCGCCCTGGGTGCGTCCCCTGGGCACGTACGGCCCCGCCGGCGCCAAGACCATGTCCTACATGCCCAACATGGCGGCGACCAGGGCCGCGCAAGCCGCCGGCGGCGACGACGCGTTGCTCGTCTCGCTGGAGGGCCTGGTGCTGGAGGGCCCGACCTTCGGCGTGCTGTGGGTGGTCGACGGCGAGGTGCGCACCCCCGCGGTGGACCTCGGGATCGTCGACTCCATCAGCCGGCGCACCCTCGGCGACGTCGCGCGCCGGGCGGGGTACCGCGTGGCGGAGGGCCGCTGGCGCCTGGAGGACCTCCGGGGGGCGGGCGAGTTCCTCGTCTGCTCCTCGGTGCGCCCGCTGACCGCCGTGCGGCGGATCGGCGATCTGGCGTTGTCCGGCCCCGCGCCGGTCGCCGACGCGCTGGGCCCGCTGCTCGACGCCCGCCGGCGCGGCAGGGGCTAGGCCCCCGCCTCGGCGGCCTGCCGGGCCCGGTAGGCCCGGAACGACTCGAGGTCGGGGTCGATGACGCGGTCGCGCTTCAGCTCGCTGAAGTTCTCGTAGCGGGTGAGCCAGGTCACGTGCTGCCACAGCGCCACCGCGTCCGCGTCGGTCGGCACGTCGCTGATCACCGGCCCGAAGATCGCGGGGCCGTCGCCGCCGTCCAGCACGATGGTGGGCACCCCGAAGCTTCGGGTGCGCTCCACCAGCGCGGTGTGCTCGTCCACCACCCGCTGCCACAGCGCGTCGTCGCCCGCGGCCCCGTCGGCCAGCGCCGCGGGCAGTCCCGCGTCGGTCAGGGCGGCCGCGATCGTCGCGTCGTCGTCGAGTGCCGCACCCGCCTCGTGCACCCGGCGGCCGAGGGCGCCGGTGAAGCCGCTCACGCCGCTGTGGTCCGCCTCGTCGCGGACGAGCACCATGGTCCGCAGGGCGTTCGCCGAGCGGGCATGCCCCTTCTCGCGGGCCTCCTGCGTGCCGGTGTTGGCGATCTCGAGCGAGAAGACGCCCCATTCGACCTGCAGCACGTCGAGGTCGACCAGCTGCCGGACCCACCGGGAGGTCTGGTACGCCCAGGGGCAGATCGGATCGAGGTGGAAGCGGACGAGCTCGGGCACGGCGGGGAACTCCTCGTTTTCGCGGTGGGTGTCGGTGTGCGAGGCTTGGGTGGACGCTACAACCACGGGTACAGCACTGTGCCCCCATCGTCGACCAAGGACACTACGGTGAGCGATCGACCAGCGTGGGGAGAGCAGCGAGGCCCAGACGGCGAGGACCAGCCTCCCGACGACGCGTGGGCCGCGCCGGGGCCGGCACACGGGACGGGGCCGGCGGACGGACCGGGGCCGGCCCCTGGCGCCACGAGTTTCGACCTGGGCAGCGAACCGCGTCTGCCGCCACCGCCGGGCGAGCCGCCCGCCGACCCGAACCTCGTCGCGGTCGAGCGCGCCGGGCTGAGCCAGGAGTCGACGGAGTGGCTGCAGCAGGTCGCCGCCCAGGTCGACCCCCGGCTGGACCGGGTCGCGCCCGACTGGCGCCGCACGCCCCAGGCCTCCCTGGCGCAGGCGTGCGCGTTCGGGTTGCTGCTCGGCTACCTCGCCCGGACCTACCCGCACGCCCGGGACGACCTGGGGCGCGTGGCGGAGGCGCACCCGAGCTACGCGACGCTGCAGGCCGGCAACCGCCTCGGCACCCTCGAGCAGATCAGCGCCGACCCGCAGCGCATGGCGGCGTGGCTGGGTCCGCTGGTGGAGGTCACCGACCCCCAGCGGATGCGGGCGCTGCTGGACTGACCGCGCTGCTGCTGCTGCTGCTGCCGCCGCCGCGGCCGGTCCGCAGGTAGCCGATGGCCCGGGTCAGGCTCGCCGCCACGGGCACCGCCAGGAACGCGCCCAGCACGCCGAGGACGATCCCCCCGGCCGCCAGGGCGAGGATGACCGCCAGGGGGTGCAGCGCCGTGGCCTTGCCGAGCACGACCGGGGCCAGGACGTTGCCCTCGAACTGCTGCACGCCCACGATCAGCGCGAGGACGACCAGGGCGGCGCCGGGACCGCTGGCGGCGAGCGCGACGAGCACGGCGACGGCGCCGGACGCCAGGGCACCGACGATCGGGAAGAGCCCGCCGAAGAAGATCAGCACCGCCAGCGGCAGGGCCAGCGGCACCCGCAGCAGCACCAACCCCAGCCCGATGAGGACCGCGTCGACCAGCGCGATGAACAGCTGCCCGCGGAAGTACGACCCGATGGTGACCCAGGCCTGCGTGCCGATGGTCTTGGCGTCGGTGCGCAGGTGCGCCGGGAAGAGCCGGCGCAGCCAGTCGGCGATGCGTGCACCGTCCTTCAGGTAGAAGAACAGCGCGACGAGGCCGAACAGCAGGCCGGCCACACCCTCGGCCACCGCGCTGGCCACCGAGCCCGCGGCCTGGGACCCGACCTCGATCAGCTGCTCGCGGCCGGTCTCGAGCCACCCGGCGATCACGTCGGGCTCCAGACCGAAGGGACCCTCGTCGAGGAACGCCTCCAGGTCGGCGATGCCCTCCTCCACCGAGGTGACCATGGCGGGCGCCTCGTCGGCGATCCCCTCAGCCAGCAGGCTGCCGACCCCGACCAGCAGGCCGATCGACCCGAAGATCACCAGCAGCGCCGCCAGGGCGGGCGGCACGCGCCGCGCGACGAGCAGACGCATCAGCGGCGACAGCAGCGCCGCGGGAAACAGCGCCAGGACGAAGGGCACGACCAGGACGCTCAGCTCGCGGAGGACGGCCGCCGCGCCGACGAGGACCACGACGAGGCCGACCAGCCCCCAGGCCAGGGCCCCGGCGCGCACGAGGGGGTGGGCCCAGATCGGTTCGGGCTCGGGGACCCCCGTCCGGGTGTCCTCCGCCACCCCGGCCTGGGGCCGTCCCCCGTGGCCGTCCTCAGTCGCGTCGCCCCCGTCCGTGTCGGCTGCGGGGCGTGCGACTGCCGGGCTCGCGGCCGCCGGGCCGGGCACGGTCGCCGGGACGCCGTCGCCACCCCCCGTGGCGCGCGGCGCGCCCACCGCCGACCTGATCTGCTGCCACAGCCCCATCGGCTACCCCTGGTCCGTCGGCAGGAGGGCCACCTCGTGCACCGCCACGTGCGGCGGCTCGGACAGGATACGCACGATCTGGCGGGCGACGTCGGCGGGCGCGAGGCCGATGTCGGCCTGGAGCCCGGCGAGACGGTCGCGGGCCGCGGTGGCGGGGGCGCCCGCCGCCAGGTCGGTGGCCACGAGCCCGGGTGCGACCACCGACACCCGGATGCCGTCGGGGTGCAGCTCGCGGCGCAGCCCCTCGGTGATGGCGTGGACCGCGTGCTTGGTGGCCGCGTACACCCCGGAGGCGGCGTTGGGCACCCGCCGCCCCGACATCGAGCTCATGTTGACCACGTCGCCGCGACCGGCCGATCGCAGGTGCGGCAGGGCCGCCTGGGTGATGACCAGCAGCCCGAAGACGTTCACGTCCAGCATGCGCTTCCAGTCTTCGGGATCGCCCTCGGCCACTGTGGCCACGCTCAGCGCTCCGGCGTTGTTGACCACCGCGTCCAGGCCGCCGAGCGCCGCGGCCGCCTCGTCCACCCCGGCGCGCGCGGAGCCCGCGTCGGTCACGTCCGCGGTGACGGCCGCGGCGCCCACCTCGTCGGCGAGCACCCGGAGGCGCTGCGTGCGCCGGGCGAGGCCGGCGACGCGGGCGCCGGCAGCCGCGCACGCCCGTACGGTCGCCTCACCGATCCCCGACGACGCCCCGGTGACCAGGACCCGCCGGCCGTCGAGCACACCGGCGGTCACGGCGCCTCCAGGTGGGCGCGCAGCGCGGCCACCATCGGCGCGACGTCGGCGACGGCCGCCTGCTCGCGGATCGAGTGCATGCTCAGCAGGGGACTGCCCACGTCCACCGTCGCGATGCCCGTGCGGGTCGCGGTCAGCGGCCCGATGGTCGAGCCGCAGGGCAGGTCGGCGCGGGTCACGAAGTGCTGCAGGTCGACGCCCGCGTCGGCGCACCGGGCCGCGAACCAGGCGCCGGAGCCCGCGTCGGTGGCGTAGGCCTGGTTGGCGTTCACCTTGAGGACCGGACCGCCGCCCAGCAGCGGACGGTGCTCGGGCTCGTGGCGATCGGCGTAGTTGGGATGCACGGCGTGCGCCGTGTCCGCCGAGATCATCAGGGAGCGGGCGCGGGCCCGGGCGTGGGCCTCGGGATCAGGCCCCTCGCAGACCGACACGATCCGCTGGAGCACGTCGGTCAGGAACGAGCCGGCTGCCCCCTCGGCGGACGCGGAGCCGACCTCCTCGTGGTCGTTGGCGACGAGCACCTGCGTCGCCGCCACCGCCGTCACATCGGTCAGCGCGGTCAGGCCGGCGTGGCACGACGCGAGGTTGTCCAGGCGGGGGGCGAGCAGGAAGGCGCCGTCCGCCCCGCCGCGAGCGGCCGGCTGGGTGTCGGCGGTCACCAGGTCGACCCCCAGGATCGCGTCCGCCTCGACGCCGAGGTGCGCACCGAGCGTGGCGGCCAGCCGGCGTCCGTGGCCGTCGCGTGACCACAGCGGGACCAGGTGGCGCTGGGGGTCAAGGCGCAGGCCCTCGTCGCGGACCTCCCGGTGCAGGTGGATCGCCAGGGACGGGATGCGCAGCGGGGCGTCGGGCAGGTGCACCAGACGGGTCGTGAGCGTCCCGTCTGGCTGGCGGACGCCGGCCCGGCCGGCCAGCGTCAGGTCACGGTCCAGCCAGGTGTGCGCGAGGATGCCGCCGTAGGGCTCCACCCCCACCTGCACGTAGCCGTGGCGGCGCACGTCCGGGCGCGGGCGGACCTTCAAGGTCGGTGAGTCGGTGTGGGCCCCGACCAGGCGGAAGCCGTGCTCGCTCGGCGGGTCCGTGCCCACGCGGAAGGCCGCCAGGGACCCCCCGTCGCGCACCACGTAGCGGGCGTCGCCGGCCGACAGCGCCCAGCGGTCGGCTTCCGCGACGCGCGTGAACCCCGCCGCCTCCAGCCGCCGGGCCATCTCGGCGACCACGTGGTACGGCGAGGGCCCGGCGTCGACGAACGCGAGCAGGTCCTGCGCGTGCTCGTCCTGCGCGTGCTCCGTGGCCAAGGCTGTCTCCCAGCGGGCGGTGACCGTACGCTAGCAACCTAGAGGTCCGTGAACGCGCCTTCGATCAGCTCGGCCTGCTGGGCCTCGTGGACGCTGTGGGACCCGGTGGCCGGGCTCGGGCTCTCGGGCCGCGAGACATGCCGCAGCGCGTAGTCCTCGCGCAGCAGCCGGTGCAGCCGGCCGTGCACGAACGTCCACGGCCCCATGTTCTCGGGCTCGTCCTGCACCCACACCACCTCCTGGGCGTCGGGGTACGCCCCGAGGGTCTCCCGGATCGCGTCGGTCGGGAACGGGTAGAGCTGCTCGACGCGGTGGACCGCGACGGGTGCCCGCGTCTCGTCGCGGCGCGCGGCGAGGTCGAACGCGACCCGGCCGCTGCACAGCAGGACGCGGCGCACGTCGGCGTCGGGGGGGCCGCCCGGCACGGCCAGGACCTCCTCGAACGAGCCGGAGGTGAACGCCGAGAGGGGGCTGGCGGCCGGCTTCGCCCGGAGCAGGCCCTTCGGGGTCGCCACCACCAGCGGCTTGCGCACCGCGCGGTGCATCTGGCGTCGCAGCAGGTGGAAGTACTGGGCGGCCGTCGTCGGCTGGGTCACCTGGATGTTGCCCGCGGCCGAGAGGATGAGGAAGCGCTCGATGCGCGCGCTGGAGTGCTCCGGGCCCTGCCCCTCGTAGCCGTGGGGCAGCAGCAGCACCAGACCCGACGTCTGCCCCCACTTGTCCTCGGCGGCCACGATGAACTGGTCGGTGATCACCTGCCCGCAGTTGACGAAGTCACCGAACTGCGCCTCCCACAGCACCAGCGCGTCCTTGCGCAGCACCGAGTAGCCGTACTCGAAGCCCATGGTGGCGAACTCGTTCAGCGGCGAGTCGTACACCATGAACGGCGCCTGCTCGCCGCCCAAGGCGTTCAGCGGGATGTGCTCCGCCTCCGTGGTGTGGTCGACGAGCACGCTGTGGCGCTGGCTGAACGTGCCCCGGCGGGAGTCCTGGCCGGACAAGCGCACCGGCGTGCCCTCCAGCAGCAGCGAGCCGAAGGCCAGGGCCTCGGCCATGGCCCAGTCGACCTCGTCGCGGTCGAGCTGTCCGCGGCGGCGGTCGAGCTGGCGGGCCAGCTTGGGGTGGACGGTGAACCCCGACGGCGCGGACGTCACCGCGTCGGTCACCCGCTTCAGGACCTCCGCGTCCACCCCGGTCTGCACATGGGGCAGCGCGTCGGCCGCCTCGGAGCGCGGCAGCCGCTCGATGCGCGTGGGGGCCACCGACTCGCGGGTGTCCTTGAGCGCGGCCTCGAGCCGCTCCCGGAAGTCGTCGAGCGCCTGCTCCGCCTCGTCCAGGGAGAGGTCACCGCGGTTGACGAGCTCCTCGGTGTAGAGCTTGCGCACGCTGCGGCGGTGCTCGATGGCCGCGTACATGATCGGTTGCGTGTAGCTCGGGTCGTCGCCCTCGTTGTGGCCGTGGCGGCGGTAGCAGATCATGTCCACGACCACGTCCTTGCCGAAGCGCTGGCGGAAGGCGAACGCCATGCGCATGACCCGCACGCACGCCTCCGGGTCGTCGCCGTTGACGTGGAAGATCGGCGCCTGCACCGCCTTGGCGACGTCCGTGGCGTACTGGCTGGAGCGGCTCTGGTGGGGGGCCGTGGTGAAGCCGAGCTGGTTGTTGATGACCAGGTGCACCGTGCCGCCGGTGCGGTAGCCGCGCAGCTGGCTCATGGAGAAGGTCTCCGCGACGACGCCCTGGCCGGCGAACGCCGCGTCGCCGTGGACCAGGACCGGCAGCACGGGCGCCCCGGGGCCGTGGGTGGCATCGCGCTCGTCCAGGCGGGCGCGGGCCATGCCGACCACGACCGGGTCGACGGCCTCCAGGTGGCTGGGGTTGGACGACAGGCCCACCGTGATGGTGTTGCCGGCGGGTGTGGTGTGCGAGCCCGACGCGCCGAGGTGGTACTTCACGTCGCCCGAGCCCTGCACGCTCTCGGGGTCGATGTCGCCCTCGAACTCGCGGAAGATGCGGTCATAGCTCTTGCCGAGGATGTTGGCGAGGACGTTCAGCCGGCCCCGGTGGGCCATGCCCATCACCGCCTCCTCGATGCCGTCGTCGGCGGCGGCCGACAGGAGCGCGTCGAGCATGGGGATCGCCGACTCGGCACCCTCCATCGAGAAGCGCTTGTGCCCGATGTACTTGGTGTGCAGGAACTTCTCGAACGCCTCCGCGGCGTTCAGCCGACCCAGGATGTGGCGCTGCTCGGCGACGTCGAGCTCGGTCGACACGCCCTCGACCTGCGCCTGGACCCACGACTTCTGCGCCGGCTCCTGGATGTGCATGTACTCGACGCCCACCGTGCGGCAGTACGCGTCGCGGAGCACGCCGAGGATGTCGCGCAGCAGCATGCGGTCGTCGACGAGCACCCCCTCCGAGGAGTGGCGCGGGTCCGCGGGGTCGGGGTATTCCGCGCCGGCGAGGCCGCCGGTGGCGAACTCCCGGTCGAGGTCCCAGATCGTGAGCCCGTAGGTCGCCGGGTCCAGCTCGGGGTGCACCCGCTGGAACGTGTGCGCGAGCGGGTTCAGGTTGGCGATCAGGTGCCCGCGGACCCGGTACATGTTGATGACCTGCTGGACGGCCACCTGCTTGCGCCCGAGTCCGCCCACCCCGCCGGCGGCGATGCGGGTGTTGTCGTCGCGTCGCCAGCGCACCGGCTCGTAGGGGATGCGCAGGCTGGTGAAGACCTCGTCGTAGAAGTCGTGCTCGCCGAGCAGCAGCTCGTGGATCCTCGCCAGGAACAGGCCGGACTCGGCGCCCTGGATGACCCGGTGGTCGTAGGTCGACGTCAGGGTGATGACCTTGCCGACGCCGATCTCGGCCAGGGCTCGCGGGTCCGCCGCCTGGTACTGGGCGGGGAAGTCGATCGCGCCGACCCCGACGATCACGCTCTGGCCGGGCATCAGGCGGGGGACGCTGCCCACCGTGCCCACCGTGCCCGGGTTGGTCAGCGTCGCGGTCGTGTCCTCGAAGAGCTCGGGTGCGAGGTCGTTGGTCTTGATCCGGCGGATGACCTCCTCGTAGGCGCTGAAGAACCCGGCGAAGTCGTGGGCGTCGGCGGCCTTGATGTTCGGCACGAGCAGGACGCGCCCGTCCTTGCGCTGGACGTCGACGGCCAGCCCGAGGTTGAGGTGCTCGGGGCGGTAGGCGTGGCCCTTGCCCTCCGCCTCGTGGTAGCTGGTCATCATGACCGGCAGGTGCACCATCGCGCGGACGACCGCCCACCCGATCAGGTGGGTGAAGCTGACCTTGCCCCCGCGGGTCCGCCGCAGCTGGTTGTTCAGGATCCGCCGGTTGACCTCGAGCAGCTTGGCCGGGACCTCGCGGATCGACGTGGCCGTCGGCACCGACAGGCTCTGGTTCATGTTCTGGGCGATGACCCCCGCCACCCCCCGCAGCGGCGTCGCGCCGTCGGGGACGGCCGCCTCGCCGGGGGACGGCTGCCTGGCGGACGGCTCGGTCCGCGGGCCCGGCTGCCGGGGTGGCGCGGGCGCGGCCGTGTCGGGCTGCCCGTTGCCGGGCTGCCCGTTGCCGGGCGGCTCGCGGCGCGCCCCGTCGCCCTGCTGCCCCTGCTCCCACTGGGGGGTGTAGTCGGAGAAGAACTCCTTCCACGACTCGCTCACCGACTGCGGGTCGGCGAGGTATTGCCGGTACATCTCGTCGACCAGCCAGCTGTTCGCGCCGAACCGGGGGGGCTGCTGTCGCTGCTGATCCACCATCTGCTTGCGTCCCGTTCTCGGGGGCCGGCTCGCCCGCGCGATCGTGTGCGTCCGGGAGGTCGATGCTATCGCCGTCTGCTCCCGGCGTGTCCACTCCACCGGTACCCGGAAACCGGCGTCTTGACCACCGGGGTAGATTGCGGGTGATGGGTGAGGAGATCGGTGTCGGGCCGTGGGAGGGACCGTGGCCGGACAGCCTCGTGTACGACGAGCAGCTCCTGCGCGAGGGTGACCGGCGCAACGTCGTCGACCGCTACCGCTACTGGTCGGTGGCGGCCATCCGGGCGGACCTCGTCCGTCGCGCCCACTCGTTCCACGTCGCGATCGAGAACTTCCAGCACGACTTCAACATCGGGGCGGTGGTGCGCAACGCCAACGCGTTCCTGGCCGCCGGGGTGCACATCATCGGCGAGCGGCGCTGGAACCGGCGGGGTGCCATGATGACCGAGGTCTACCAGCAGATCGTCCACCATGCGACGCTGGAGGACTTCGCCACCTGGGCGCGGGATCGGGGCCTGCCGGTCGTCGGCATCGACAACCTGCCCGGCGCGGTGCCGATCGACCGCGCGGAGATCCCCCCCGCCTGCGTCCTGTTGTTCGGCCAGGAGGGTCCCGGCCTGTCGCCCGGGGCGCGGGCTCTGGCGGACGAGGTCATGGCCATGCGCCAGTTCGGCTCCACCCGCTCCATCAACGCCGGTGCCGCCTCGGCCATCGCCATGCACGAGTGGGTCCGCCGCCACGTCCCCTGAGACGTGAATCGCCGGAGCGCCAGCGGAGGCGATTCACCGCTGTGCCGGGT
>JBBDQS010000085.1:0-20443 GCA_040905805.1 Egibacteraceae bacterium
CGTCGCCCGTGGCAGCCCGCAACGGCCAGATGACCCCTTCCAAAACACGTTCTCAGGCGCAGCGTAAAAGGGTGTGTGCGGAGCCTGAGACGTGGCGCAGCCCCGCCCAGGACCCAGAGGGAAGCCGAGGAGACGTGTCACAGCCCCGCTCAGGACTAGTGCCGCGACGAGGAGATCAGCACCCGCTTCAGGGCCTCGAACTCCTCCAGGCACTTCCCGCTGCCCACCGCCACCGAGTGCAGCGGGTTGTCAGCGGTGTGGATCGGCATCCCGGTCTCGTGCTTCAGGCGCTCGTCGAGGCCGTGAAGCAGGGCACCACCCCCGGTGATGACGATGCCCTTGTCCATGATGTCGGCGGCGAGCTCGGGCGGGCAGCGGTCAAGGGTGGACTTGACCGCGTCCACGATCGAGTTGACGGGCTCCTCGATGGCCTTGCGCACCTCTTCGGCGCTCACGATGATCGTCTTCGGCAGGCCGCTGACCAGGTCACGCCCGCGGATCTCGGCGTGGTTCTCGTCCGGCAGCGGGAACGCGCTGCCGATCGCCATCTTGATCTCCTCTGCGGTGCGCTCGCCGAGCATCAGCGAGTACTCCTTCTTCACGTAGTTCACGACCGACTCGTCGAGCTCGTCGCCACCGATGCGGATGGACGCGCTGGTCACGATCCCGCCGAGGGAGATCACCGCGACCTCGGTGGTGCCGCCGCCGATGTCCACGACCATGTTCCCGGCGGGTTCGTGCACCGGCAGGCCGGCCCCGATCGCGGCGGCCATCGGCTCCTCGATGATGTAGGCGGCACGCGCGCCGGCCTGGATGGAAGCCTCCTCCACCGCGCGTTGCTCCACGCCGGTGATCCCCGACGGCACGCAGACGACGACCCGGGGCTTGTTCAGGAAGGTCATGTACCGACGCCGGTGGACCTTCTGGATGAAGTAGCGCAGCATCTTCTCGGTGACGTCGAAGTCGGCGATGACCCCGTCCTTCAACGGCCGGATGGCGACGATGTGTCCGGGGGTGCGCCCGATCATGCGCTTGGCCTCCGAGCCGACCGCCAGGATGGCCCCGTTCTTGGTGTTGATCGCCACCACGGAGGGCTCGTTGAGCACGATGCCGCGACCCCGCACGTACACGAGGGTGTTGGCGGTGCCAAGATCCACGGCGATATCACGGCCGAAGAACTGGACAGCGGACCAGGCGTTCTGCGCCATCAAGCTCCCTGGGGGGGAAGGGACGTCAGCGGGCGGGGGAAAGGAAGACGACAGTCTATCGGGCTGCCGAGCACGCTACCGTGTCGAGCGTACAGGCCCGGACGCGATCGCAGTAGTGCGATGTTCGCCCATGCGGGCCCCGGCCGCCGCCCGTGTCGCCAGCCGCCTCCGCCCTAGAGCACGCCGAGGCGCGCGAGGCTGGCCCAGTCGGGGTCGCCGATGACCAGGTGGTCGAGCAGCTCGACCCCGAGGGTGGCGCCGGCCTGGGCGAGTCGGCGGGTCAAGGCCCGGTCGTCCGCACTCGGGGTCTCGTCCCCGCTCGGATGGTTGTGCGCGAGGAAGATGGCGCTGGCCCCGACCAGCAGCGCGTCGCGGTAGACCTCCCGCGGCGCCATGAACGTGTGGTCGGCGGTGCCGACCGACACGGTGGCCACACCGAGGAGGCGGTGCTTGACGTCGAGGGTGACGAGCAGGCAGTGCTCGCGGTCGCGGCCGGCCAGGAACGGCGCGACGAGCGCCGCGGCGTCCTCCGGGCTGGTGATCTGGGCCCGGGCGGCCGGTGGCCCAGGTCGAAAAGCGCGCCCGGGTTCCGTCGTGCAGGTGGGGCAGGTGGGGACAACCGACGCGGTGACGGCCACGGGCAGCTCCTCGGTGGGTGGGGACCCGAGCATCCCACGTCACGGAAGCCGGGTGGCGAAGCGGTGTGCCCGGCTGGGGAAAAAGCCGGACGGCCCCCCGGCCGGGCGGGCTGGGGGGCCCGTCCGGTGCGTGTCAGGTCCTAGCCGCGCAGGCGCAGCACCCCGGCGCCCATCGCCAGGAACGCGAGGCCGCCGATCAGGGCCGGAGCCCCACCGGTGCGGGGCAGCTGTGCGCCGGTGCCCCCCGGCGCGCTCACGGTCGGTCCGGTGAAGTCCAGGCCGCCGTCGACCGCTTGGCCGTCACAGTCCGCGGTGATCCGCAGCTGCTCGGCGAACTGCGACTGGTCCGGGGCGTTGGCCGGCACCTGGACCTCGATGGTCAGCTGCACGGCCTCCCCGGGTGCGATGGGTCCGATGTTCTCCCAGATCACCGTGCCGATCGTGTCGGCGACCTCGACGCTGTCCGCCGTGGGGGTCGTCGAGACGATGGCGAAGCCGCTCGGCCCGGTGATCGTGTCGGACACCCGCACGCCGTTCAGCGTGCAGGTGTCGTCGCTGTTCGGCACGTTGATGTTGTAGGTGAAGGTGTCACCGGGGCTCACCGTGTCCGACGACGCGGTCTTGCTGACGTCGGCCAGCGGGTCACGGTCGCAGTCCGCGGACGCCTCGGCGTGCGACACGATCAGGTCCTGGTCGCCCAGGATCTCGCCGAGCGAGCCGGAGATCGTGAGCCGCAGCGCGTTGACGAAGACGGTGTCGGAGCCGTCGGTCGTGCCCGTCCCGCCGTCCCAGTTGGTCTCCCACCCGATCAGGCGGATCCCGAGCTCGGGGACCTCCAGGATCACGTCGTTGGGCTGGTCGACCAGGACGTCGAGGCTGGAGTCGCCGAGCAGCGGCTCCAGCCCGTCGGTGACCGGGTCGAGCAGGTCGATGACGCCCTGCAGCTCCTCCAGGGGCAGCGCGCTGCCGGCGAGCGTGGCGTTCTGGACCACGGAGCTCGTGGAGAACTGCGTCTGGCCCGCCACGCAGGTGGCCACGGCCTCGGCCGCGACCAGGTCGGCGGTCAGCAGATCGCCTTCCAGCGCCGCGAGCTCCTCGGTCGCCGCATACCCCCGGCCGTTGACCGTGCCGGTGTGCAGGTTGGGCTCGACCGTGGACGCGACGCGGGCATCGGCCTCCGCGACCGCGGTCCCCGAGTACAGGAGCTCGTCGAGCGGAACCTCGACTAGCACGTCGCGGTCTTCCTCATCGGGGGGGATGGCCGCCTCGACCTGCGGCTCGGGGCCGAGTGGGACCAGGCCCGTCAACGAGATCCCGAACGCGGACCCTCTGGCGCTGTCCGCATCGTCAGCGACGGCCGGTAGCGCCCCCGCGACGACCAGCGACAGCGCGCAGAGCGCGACGAGTAGCGACTTCTTCTTCGTAGTGCGCATTCTGCTCCCATAACGTCGAGGGTCACACGGGGTACGAGCGGGGTACGAGCGGGGTACGACCATGTACGTAGGCAGGCGGGTGGTGGGGAAGCCCAGCTGCCGATCGTGGAAGCCTAGACTCTTCGACGGCGCCAGGTCCAGCCTCCGAGACGCATATACCGGACGATTTCAGGCAGAATCCGGGAAAAAATTTGTGATCTCGCGCGCGGCGCTCGCCGTGGAGTCCGATCCGTGCACGATGTTCTCGCCGATAACGGTGGCGAGGTCGCCCCGGATCGAGCCCGGCGTGGCCTCGATGGGGTTGGTCGCGCCCATGAGCGCACGGGCGGCCGCGATGGCCTCCGCACCCTCCACGACCATCGCCACGAGCGGTCCGCCGGTGATGAAGTCCACGAGCTCGCCGAAGAACGGCTTGTCGGCGTGCTCGCCGTAGTGCTCCTCGGCCAGCGCACGGTCGACGGTGCGCAGATCCATCCGCGCGATGGCGAGCCCCTTGCGCTCGATGCGGGCGACCACCTCGCCGATCAGGCCGCGGCGGACGCCGTCGGGTTTGACGAGGACCAGTGTGCGTTGATGGCTCATGGGTCGGCAGGCTATCCGCTCCGGCGCCCCCGCTCCCAACCCGGCCCCACCCGGCCCTACGCCACGCCCAGACCGAGCGCTGCACGGGCGGCCCCGACGGTGTAGAGCGACCCGGTGACGACCACGGCGTCCTCCTCGCCGGCCAGCCCCGAGGCCGCCTCCAGGGCGGTGGCCACGTCGTCGGCGACCTCCACGGTCGCCGTGCGCCGCCCCACCGCCTTCGTGAGCCGATCCGTGGGGGCGGCCCGGCTGCTCGGAGGCGCGGTCAGCACCAGGTGGTCGGCGACCGGCAGCAGCGCGTCGACGATGCCCTCCACGTCCTTGTCCCCGAGCACGCCCAGGACCACCACGCGGTGGCGGAAGGCGAACTCCTCGTGCAGCGCGGTGGCGAGCGCACGGGCCCCCGCGGGGTTGTGCGCGCCGTCGAGCACGACCGTCGAGGCGTCCGTGCGCCGCACGACCTCCAGGCGCCCCGGTGAGCGCACCGCAGCGAATCCCTCCCGGACCACCTCGGGGTCGAGGCCACCGGCGAAGCCGAGGAAGCCCTCCACGGCCGCCAGCGCGCAGGCGGCGTTGTCCGCCTGGTGGACGCCGTGCAACGGCAGGTAGACGCCGGTGACCGCACCGGTCACCCCCCGCAGGTCCAGCTGCTGGCCCCCGACGGCGAGCTCCCGTGATCCGACCCCGAAGTCCCGCCCGGCCACCACCAGGCGCCCGCCGGCTCGCTCGGCGGCGCCAGCGACGATGTCGGCGACCTCGGGCTCCTGCGGGCCCGACACGACCACCGCGCCGTCCTTGATGATCCCCACCTTCTCCTGCGCGACCGCAGGGGCGTCGGACCCCAGCTCGGGATGGTCGACGCTCACGCGAGCCAGGACGGCGACCTCTCCCCGCACGAGGTTGGTCGCGTCCCAGCGACCGCCCATGCCGACCTCGTACACCCCGACGTCGACCGGGCGGTCCGCGAAGGTGGCCATCGCCAGGGCGGTCAGGACCTCGAAGAAGGTGGTGCGGTCGGGGTGGCGGGTGTCGACCTCGGCCAGGAATGGCTCCAGGTAGTCAAGGGCCTCGGCCACGTCGACGCGGCTGATCGGCTCGCCGGCGACGCGGATGCGCTCCCGCAGGTCCTGCAGGTGGGGCGAGGTGAACGTGCCCGCGGACAGACCGAGCGCGCCGAGCAGGCTCGTGACCATCGCGGCGATCGACGTCTTGCCGTTGGTGCCGGTGATCTGGATCGCCGGCACCGCCTGGTCGGGGCGGCCGAGCAGCTCCACGAGGGTCGCCATGCGGTCGAGGTCCGGGACCATGCGGGTGGGCTGGCGGGCGAACAGCCTGGCCACCGCGGCCTCGTAGTCGCCCGCCCCCGTCGCCGCGCCCGGGTCGCCGGCCCCCATCAGGTCAGCGCTTCGAGCTGCGCGGCCAGGGTCGCCGCGGTCGCCCGCCACTCCGCGACCTTGTCCCGCTCGCTCTGCACGACCTGCGCGGGCGCCTTGTCGACGAACCGCTCGTTGGCGAGCTTGCCCTCGGCGCGCGCCACCTCCGCACGCGCCTTGGCGAGCTCGCGCCCGAGCCGCTCGCGTTCCTCACCGAGGTCGAGCAGCCCGGCGAGCGGGATGTGCAGCTCGGCGCCGGTGACCACCACCTTGGCGACCGGGCCTTCGGCCGAGGCTCCGTCGCCGAACGACCACGACCCCACCCCGGCGAGGCGGCGGATGCCGTCGAGGCCGGCCTCCAGCACCGGGCGGCGGGCGGCATCGGCCGCCGCGACCACGTCGATGCGTGCGGACGGCGGCAGCCCGTGGTCGGCACGGAAGCGCCGCAGCCCGGTGACGATCTCCACCACGGCGCCCATGTGCTCCTCCGCCCCGTGGTTGCGGCGACGCGGGTCGGGGCCGGGCCAGGCCGCGCGCATGATGGTCTCCTGGTGCCCGGCACGCGCCAGCGTGCGCCAGATCTCCTCGGTGACGAACGGGGCGATGGGGTGCAGCAGGCGCAGGACCACGTCGAGGACATGGACCAGGACCTGCTTGGCGGCGGCGTCCTCGCGCAGCTTGGCGAGCTCCAGGTACCAGTCGCAGTACTCGTCCCAGATGAAGTGGTACAGCGCCTGCCCGGCACGCGCCAGGTCGTAGGCGGCAAACGCCTCGTCCACCTCCGCGCGCGCACGCTCGAGCCGCGACAGGACCCAGCGATCCTCCATGGCCAGCACCCCGTCTGGGGGCAGGCCAGTCGCCGGGGGGGCGTCACCGACGGTCATCAGCACGAAACGGGCAGCGTTCCACAGCTTGTTGGCGAAGCGGCGGGCGCCCTCGACCCACTCCTCGGCCAGCGCGACGTCCTGGCCCGGCGAGGCGGCGCGCAGCAGCGCGAAGCGCAGGGCGTCGGCGCCGTAGCGGTCGATGAGGTCCAGGGGGTCGATGACGTTGCCGAAGCTCTTGGACATCTTCTTGCCATGCTTGTCACGGACGAGACCGTGGTTCAGCACGTGGCGGAACGGCACCTCGTCCATGAACCGCAGCCCCATCATGAGCATGCGCGAGACCCAGAACGTGTTGATGTCGTAGGCGGTGACCAGCACGGTCCCCGGATACCAGGTCGCGAGCTCGGGGGTGGTGCTGCCCGGTCCGACCCATCCCTGGGTGGAGAACGGCCACAGCGCCGAGGAGAACCACGTGTCGAGCACGTCGGGGTCCTGGACCAGTCCCAGCGCCTCGACCTCCTCGGGCGTGGGGTCCTCGGCCAGCACGTGGACCGCCCCGTCGCGGTCGTACCAGGCGGGGATCTGATGGCCCCACCACAGCTGGCGCGAGATGCACCAGTCGTGCAGGTTCTCCAGCCAGGCGAGGAACCCGGCGGTGTTGCGCTCGGGTACGAAGGTGGTGCGCCCGCCCCGGATGGCGGCGATGGCCGCGGCGGCCAAGGGCGCCACCTTGACGAACCACTGCTCGGACAGGCGCGGCTCGACGATGGTGCCGCACCGCTGGCAGTGCCCGACGGGGCGGCTGTGCTCCTCGACGCCCACCACCAGCCCGAGGGCGTCGAGGTCGGCGACCACCCGCGTGCGCGCCTCGAGCCGGTCCAGGCCCTCGTAGGGGCCGCCGTTGGCGTTGATCGTGGCCTGGTCGGTCATGACGTCGACGACGTCCAGGCCGTGGCGCTGCCCGATCTCGTAGTCGTTGGGGTCGTGGGCGGGGGTGACCTTGACCGCGCCGGTCCCGAACGCGGGGTCGACGTGATGGTCGGCCACCACGGGGATCTCACGGTCGAGCAGCGGCAGCACGACCGTGGTGCCCACCAGGTGGGCGTAGCGCTCGTCGTCGGGGTGCACGGCCACGCCCGTGTCGCCGAGCATGGTCTCGGGCCGCGTGGTGGCCACGACCACCCCCGGACCGCCGTCCGCGGCGGGGTAGCGCAGGGACGTCAGCTCGCCAGGCTCGTCGGCGTGCTCCACCTCGATGTCCGACAGCGCCGTCGCGCAGCGAGGGCACCAGTTGATGAGTCGGTTGCCCCGGTAGATGAGCCCCTCGTCGTGCAGCTCGACGAACACCGCCCGGACCGCCCGGCTGCGGGGCTCGTCCAACGTGAAGGCATCGCGGTCCCAGTCGCACGACGTGCCGAGGCGACGCATCTGGCGCAGGATCGTGTCGCCCGACTGCTGCTTCCAGGCCCACACCCGCTCGACGAACGCCTCCCGGCCGAGGTCGTCGCGGGACAGCCCGTCCGCCGCCAGCTGGCGCTCGACGACGTTCTGGGTGGCGATGCCCGCGTGGTCGGTGCCGGGCTGCCACATGGCGTTGCGCCCGGCCATGCGCGCCTGGCGGGTCAGCGCGTCCTGCACCGAGTGGTTCAGTGCATGGCCCATGTGCAGCGATCCGGTCACGTTCGGCAGCGGGATCATGATGGCGAACGGCTCGCCGGGGGCGTCGGGCTCCGCGTGGAAGAAGCCGGACCGCTCCCACCACGGGTACAAGCGGCCCTCGACCTCGGTCGGGTCGTACGTCTTCGCAAGCTCGGTCATGATGGGCTGCCCCGTCGGGTGCCGCGGCGTCGCGTCGTGGTGACCATCAGCGCAGTCTACGAGCGCCCGCACGCCGCACCCACGCGGCGGCCGGCGAGGGCTAGCGCGGCGGGGCGTGCGGGTCGGTGACCCGCACCAGGTCGGTGCCGTCGAACAGGTACAGCCGGCCCCGGGCGTCGAGGCGCAGGGGCGGGTTGGGCGTGAACGCCACGTGGGCGATGCCGGTCATCAGCGGGGTGGGGTACAGGGTGCGCAGGTGGCACTTCACGAGGCGTCGGCCGTCGACGGCGTAGACGGCGTCGCCGTGCACGAGCACCTCGCCCGTGCGCCCCCCGGCGAGCGTGACGGTCTTGGTGACCTCCCGGGTGGTGGCGTCCAGCCGGAAGAGGGTGGCGTTGCGGGTCAGGCCGTAGATGGCCCGGTCGCGGCAGGCCAGACCCGAGATGCGGCCGCCGCCGGGGACCGGGACCGTCTCCCACAGCCGCCGCCCGGTGCGCGGGTCGAGGGCGACCAGGCGCGCGTCGTCGCCGACGCCGCCCAGCACCGCCGCCCCCTCGAACGCCGTGACGGCGTTGGGCTCCTGGCCCTCGCCCAGCGGGTCGGCGTGCACGTGGAGCAGCGTCCCGCTGCTGTCGGTCACCACGAGCGCGCCGCCTCCGGTGAAGTCGGCGTTGGCGGCGATCAGCAGGAGGCCCGCCTCGGCGTCGTGGTGGATCGCCCGGGGCCGGTTGTAGGCGTCGGGCCAGTCGGCCACCTGCTCTGCGTGCCAGGCCGGCCCGCCGGTGGTCCGCCAGAGCTGGCCGCTCGGATAGGTCGCAAGGTAGGCCGCCGGCCCGATGGCGGTCGCGGTCTTGACCTCCCCGGAGACCACCATCCGCCGCGCCCCGCTGCCCCGGCCGCCGTGCACCTGCGCGGCGTTGTTGGTGCCGACCACGACCACGGCGTCGTCCCCGGCCGCCTCGGGCCCGATCACCGCCAGGGACTGGGGCCGCTCCACGCCCCCCTCGGCCCCGGCCGCGAGCAGGTCGGTGCGGATGACGCCACCCGACTCCAGGTCGTAGTCGAACACCACGCCGGGGGCGGTCACGCCGACCAACGCCGTCCCGAGGCGCCGGGTGCGCCGGGTCGGCGTGCTCGCCACGGGGGTGGCCAGGGACGCCAGCTCGCCGCGGTCCTGATCGAACCCGTACAGCGTGCCCGAGGAGATCCCGCTGAAGTAGACCATCCGCTCGTGGAACGCGATCGCGCCGATGGCGTGCTCCCCGCCCGGGTCGATGATCCGGTAGTCGGCGGGGTCGTCGCGGTCGAGCAGCCCGATGGCGGCGGGCTGGTCCTGGGTGCCCGCGGCGATGACCTCGCCCGACACCGCGAGGCTGTAGACCCCGACCCCCCCGGCGAGCTCGCGCGGCAGGATGTGGCGCGCGGCACCCGACGACCGGTCGATGGCCACCAAGCCAGCCTGCTTGCGGCCGAGGCCGACGTAGAGGGTGTGGGCGGTGGCCGCCAGGGCCGTGACCTCGCTGCCGCTGGTGTCCTCGAAGCGCAGCTCGCTGACCGCCCCGGTGTCGGGCCGCCAGGCGTGGACCACCCCCGACCGGGTGGTCCCCAGGTAGACGACCTGCCCGTCGGGCCCGACCGCCATGGACAGGTACACGGCCTTGACCGGCCGGAAGCCCTCGAGCGTGCGGGCGTCCGTGTCGAAGCGGTACAGGTTGTCCTCGCCGTCGCCCGTGCCCCACATCGCGAGGTACAGCCGCCGGCCGATGGTCGCCATCCCCCAGCACCGCAGACCGGTGGGGATCCGGCGCGTGGCCGTCACCACCCGGCGGGCCGGGTCGTACTCGGCGAGCAGCGCGGGCTGCAGGCCCAGGGTGACGACGTAGAGGCGGTCGCCCACCCACTCGGCGGCGTTGGCGGGAAAGCCGCTGGCAGCCGGGCCGAGGTTGTCGATCACGTGGGGTTGGCCGCTATGCGGAGCGCTTCTTGCGGCGCTCGTCCTCCTCGGTGCGGCGCACCAGGGTGGGGTTGACCTTCTCGCGGACCGATTCGCCAGTGATCAGGCACTCGCCGACGTCGTCGAGAGACGGCAGCTCGTACATCGTGTTGAGCAGCACCTCTTCGAGGATCGCGCGCAGCCCGCGGGCGCCGGTGGAGCGCAGGATCGCCTGGTCGGCGATCGCCTCCAGGGCGTCGTCGGAGAAGTCGAGCTGCACGTTGTCGTACTCGAAGAACTTCTTGTACTGCTTGACCAGCGCGTTCTTCGGTGCGGTCAGGATCTCGATGAGCGCCGCGCGTTGGAGCTCCTCGACGTTGGTGACCACCGGCAGACGACCGACGAACTCCGGAATCAGGCCGTAGCGGATGAGGTCCTCGGGCAGGACCCGCGAGTGCAGGTCCGACAGGTCCTTGTCGTGGGTCCCGCGCACGTCGGCCCCGAAGCCGACCCCGCGCCGGCCGATGCGCTGCTCGACGACCTGCTCGAGCCCCGCGAAGGCCCCCCCGCAGATGAACAGCACGTTGGTGGTGTCGATCTGGATGAACTCCTGGTGGGGGTGCTTGCGACCCCCCTGGGGCGGCACCGAGGCGACCGTGCCCTCCAGGATCTTCAGCAGCGCCTGCTGCACACCCTCCCCTGACACGTCACGGGTGATGGACGGGTTCTCCGACTTGCGGGCGATCTTGTCGACCTCGTCGATGTAGATGATCCCGGTCTCGGCCTTCTTGACATCGAAGTCCGCCGCCTGGATGAGCTTCAGCAGGATGTTCTCGACGTCCTCGCCGACGTAGCCCGCCTCGGTCAGGGCGGTCGCGTCGGCGATGGCGAACGGCACGTTCAGCAGGCGCGCCAGGGTCTGGGCCAGCAGGGTCTTGCCGGAACCGGTCGGGCCGAGCAGCAGGATGTTGGACTTGGCGAGCTCGACCTCCTCCTCGCGCGGCGTGTGGGTCCCCCCCACGACCGCGCCCCCCACCCGGATGCGCTTGTAGTGGTTGTAGACCGCGACCGCGAGGGTCTTCTTCGCGGTGTCCTGCCCGACGACGTAGTCGTTCAGGAACTGGTAGATCTCCACGGGCTTGGGCAGGTCGCCGGGGACGAGCTCGGGCGCGTCGGCGAACTCCTCCTCGATGATCTCGTTGCAGAGATCGATGCACTCGTCGCAGATGTAGACGCCGGGACCGGCGATCAGCTTTTTGACCTGCTTCTGGGACTTGCCGCAGAAGGAGCACTTCAGCAGGTCGCCGCTCTCACCGAACTTCGCCATCCGCTTCGCTCGTCCCTTCCGCTGCCCGCTGCTCTGGTGGTCATCGTAGCGAACCTGTCGCCCGCATACAGGAACCCCCGACGGGCTAGCTGGCCTTCAGGGCCTTCTCCTGCACCTTCCGCGACTCGATGACCCCGTCGATCAGGCCGTAGGTCTTGGCCTGCTCGGCGGTCATGATGAAGTCGCGGTCGGTGTCCTTGGAGATCTTCGCGACCTCCTGACCGGTCTTGCCCGCCAGGATCTGGTCGAGCAGGTCACGGATGCGCTGGATCTCGCGAGCCTGGATCTCGATGTCGACCGACTGGCCCTCGGCCCCGCCCTGCGGCTGGTGCAGCAGCACGCGGCTGTGGGGGGTGGCGAAGCGCTTGCCCTTGGCGCCCGCGGCGAGCAGGACCGCGGCCGCGCTCGCGGCCTGCCCGAGGCAGAAGGTGCCGATGTCGGGCTTGATGAACTCCATGGTGTCGTAGATCGCCAGCGCGGAGGTGACCGAGCCGCCCGGGGAGTTGATGTAGATGTTGATGTCCTTGTCGGGGTCCTCGCCCTCCAGGTGCAGCAGCTGGGCCATCATGACGTTGGCGATCTCGTCGTTGATGGGCGTGCCGAGGAAGATGATGCGCTCCTTCAGCAGCCGCGAGTAGATGTCGAACGAGCGCTCCCCGCGGTTGGTCTGCTCGATGACCATGGGGACGAGGTAGCTGGTCGCGGGGTCCGCCTGTGACATCTGCGTGCTCCTTGGAAGATGGGTCCTGGCAACGATACCGCTCACCGCTGCTCGTCGTCGGCGCCGTCCACGTCCTCAGGCGCCTCGCCGACCTGCTCGACGGGCGCGGCCTCGGGCTCCTCTGGCGGTGGCCCGGACAGCACCTGCACGGTCGACACCATGTGGTCGATGGTGCGCCGGCGGAAGGCGTCGGAGATCAGGGCGCTCACCCGGTCGGGGTGGCCCATGAAGTCGGCGAGCTCGTTCGGGTCGCGGCCCAGCCGCAGCGCCTGTGCCGCGACCTCCCCCCGCAGGTCGTCGCGCCCGATCTCGATGCCGGCGTCGCGGCCGACGGCGTCGATCACCAGCTGGGCCTTGACCGCCTCCTTGGCCTCGTCCTCGAATTGCGCGAGCAGCTCCTCGTTACTGACGCCGGCCGCCTGCAGGAACTGCTCGTAGGTCATCCCGTACTGCTCGGCCTGCTGGTTCACCCGGTCGATGCGAAACCGCAGCTCCTCCTGCACCATCGACTCGGGCTGGGGGATGTCGACCAGCTCGCAGACGGACTGGACCACCCGGCCGCGCAGCGCGGTCTCGGCCTGCTGGCGCTTCTCCTTGGCGAGGTGCCTGCGCAGCTCCTCGCGCAGCTCGTCCATGGTGTCGAACTCGCTGGCGTCGGCGGCGAACGCGTCGTCGAGCTCGGGCAGGACCCGGGCCTTGATCTCCTTGACGATGGCGGTGAGCTCGACCTCCTGGCCGGCGCGGTCACCGTAGTCGGGGCCGAGCGTGTCGGTGAACTTCAGGATCGCGCCGGGGGATGCGTCGAGCAGGTTGCGGTCGAGCTCGGAGTCGGACTCCTCCGGGTCGCCGACCTCGTGCAGGGTGTCGTCGGCGGCGACCTCGGGCACCGGCTGGCCGGCGTGCTGGCCGCTCATGCCGAGCAGCACGTGGTCGCCGACCTGCGCCGGCCGCTCGACGGTCTCCAGCGTCGCGAAGCGCTCGCGCAGGCCATCGAGCTGCTCGGCGAGCTCCTCGTCGGTCAGCTCCCAGTCGGGGTGGGGCACCTGCACGTCGGCGTAGTCGGGCACCGCGAACTCGGGGCGCACCTCGATGGTCGCCGTGAAGACCGCGTCCTTGCCATCCTCGAAGGTGTCGAGGTCGAACTCGGGGGGGCCGACGGCGTCGATCTCCTCGGCCTGCGCCGCCTCGCTGTAGAACTGGGGCAGGGCGTCGCGCAGGGCCTCCTGGGCGATCGCGTCCTTGCCCACTCGGCTCTCGAGCACCTTGCGCGGCACGCGGCCCGGGCGGAAGCCCGGCACCTTGATCTCGCCGGCCAGGCGTTGGGCTGCGGTGTCGATGGCCTCGGTCACCCGCTCGGACTCCACGGTCACGGACAGCTTGACGGTCGTGTCGTCGACGCGCTCGACGCTGGTCTTCAACGGGACACCTTGCCTGGGAGGGAGGAAGCGGTCGGCCCATCGTAGGAGCGCCGCATCGCAGGGCGCCAATGGCGGTCGGGGGAAAGGCGCGCTACTCGCCAGCCACCGTGGAGCAGCCCGGCCAGCGCGCCCACGTAGGCGTCGAGGTCGTCCAGGCGGTGCAGGTTGCCCACGACGATGCGGTCGTCGACGTCGGCGCAGCAGCCCAAGGCCGGCGGTCAGCTCGGGGTCGACGGCGTCGGGGCCGCCGCTCGGGGGTGTGGTGTCCACGACCACGACGGGACTGCCCGCGCTCGGCTGGCGGATGCGCTCGCTGTGGCCTGGTTTGGATCCGCCGGGGGGACGGTACGGTCGCACGGTATGACTCCGGCTGCACCAGGCGAACCCGCCGGCGTCGGAGAGCGGCGAGCCCGCGCCGAGGTCTGGGTGGCCGCGCTCGTGAACGTGGTGTTCGTGGCGGCCGAAGCCCTCAAGCGCGGGCTGCCGTGGCTGTACCGGGCCACCCGGGCCACCGCCGAGGGGGTGGCGCGCGCCGTGGACGGCATCGCCCGTGGGGTCACGGCCGTCACGCGCGTGGTGCCGCCCGCGCTGGGGGCCGTCGAGGCCCGGGCGGTCCCCGCCCTCGTGTGGCTCGGCTGGGCGCTGGGCGCGACGAGCGCCTGGGCTCTCGACCGCGTCGCGCGGTCCTGCCCCCCGGTGGGCCGGGCCATGGCCAGGCCGGTTGGCGCCGCGGTGGACGCGCTGGCCCGGGCAAGCACCGCTGGCGCACGGTTCGTGGCACCCCGCCTGCCCCGCTCCGGCACGGTCGCGAGGGTCGCCTTCGCGTTCGTGGTCGTCGTCGGCGCGGCCGCCGTGGTGGCCCAGCCCGCCCTGGAGCTGGCCGCGAGGATGGTCGACCTCGACGACGCCGCCCCGGGCGGGGCCAGCTTCCCGCCGCTCGACGAGCGCTCCACCGTGCTCGCCGCCGACGGTTCGGTGCTGGCCATCCTGCACGGCGAGATCGACCGGCGCGTGGTGCCGCTGGGCCAGATCCCCGAGCACATGCGACACGCGGTGATCACCGCGGAGGACCGGCGGTTCACCGAGCACGAGGGCTACGACCCGGTGGGGATCGCCCGAGCCCTCACCGCCAACCTGCAGGCCGGCGAGGTGGTGCAGGGCGGCTCCACCATCACCCAGCAGCTAGCCAAGCAGAACTACGTCGGCGACGAGCGCGTGCTCACCCGCAAGGCCAGCGAGCTGGTGCACGCGGTCGCGCTCGAGCAGGCGCTGTCGAAGGACGAGCTGCTGGAGCGCTACCTGAACCAGGTCTACTTCGGCCGGGGCGCCTACGGCATCGCCGCAGCCGCCGAGCAGTTCTTCGCCCTGCCCCCCGAGGAGCTCACCATCGATCAGGCCGCGCTGCTCGCGGGCATGATCCGCTCCCCCAACGCCCTGGATCCGCTCGACCACCCCGCCGCGGCCCGGCAGCGGCGGGACCAGGTGCTCGCGGCCATGGCCGAGGAGGGCTACCTCGACGCGGACACGGCCGCCGCTGCCGCGACCCAGCCCGCGGAGGTCCTGGAGCCGCGCGCTCGGGTGGTGGCCGAGCCCCACGTCGTCGAGGCGGTCAAGCGGGAGTTCCTCGCCGACGAGCAGTTCGGCGAGACCCGCGAGGAGCGTGCCCGCCTCCTGTTCACGGGCGGGCTGACCATCGCCACGACCGTCGACCCCCGCCTGCAGGCTGCCGCCGCCGAGGCGGTCACCACCCACATCCGAGCCGGCGCGGGGCCGACCGCCGCGATCGCCGTCGTCGAACCGGCCAGCGGCAACGTCCGCGCCCTGCACAGCGGCGCCGACTTCGCTGGCGAGCAGTTCGATTACGCGACGCAGGGACGCCGTCAGCCGGGCAGCGCGCTGAAGCCCTTCGTGCTGGCTGCCGCCGTGGAACGCGACGGGCGGCTCCCCACCGGGCTGCCCGGCCGCAGCCCGGCGACGTTCACCGGGCCGGGCCTCGTCGAGCCCTGGGAGGTCTCCAACTACCGCGGCGCCGACTACGGCGACCTCGGCGGGCGAGACGCCCTGGTGCGCAGCGTCAACACGGCGTTCGCCGACCTGATCATGGACGTCGGCCTCGACACGGTGGTCGACGTCGCGGGACGCGTCGGCATCGACGTCGATGCGGCCTTCGGGCCGGCGGACACGCGTGGCCCGTCCATCGCCCTCGGTGGCCTGACCCACGGCGTGTCGCCGCTGGAGCTGGCCTCGGCCTACGGAGCGTTCGCCCACGGGGGCATCCACGTCCGACCGCACCTGATCGAGCGGGTCACCGAGCGTGACAGCACCGCGTTCATGCAGCACCGGCCCCGCGCCGTGCGGGCTCTCGACGAGGACACCAACGCCACCATGGTGGAGGCCCTGCAGGCCGTGGTGCGCCGTGGGACGGGGCAGCGGGCCCGCCTCACCGGCTGGGAGCCCATCGGCAAGACCGGGACCACCCAGGACAGCGCGGACGCCTGGTTCGTCGGTGCCGTGCCGGGGCTGTCCGCGGCGGTGTGGGTGGGCCACCCCGACGCGCGCACCCCGATCCCGGGCCTCACCGGCGGGTCCCTGCCCGCGCCGATCTGGCGCCAGCTCATGACCGATGCCCTGAGTGACAGGGATCCGGTCGCGTTCCAGGACGACTGACCCGACCGGTCCGGGGCTGCGTCACCGGTCGCGTCAGCGGTCTATGCTGGCCCGCACGGGACGTAGCGCAGCTTGGCAGCGCGCCGCCTTTGGGTGGCGGAGGTCGTGGGTTCGAATCCCGCCGTCCCGACTGGGGGTGCTCGGCCGTGGCCTGCACGTGAGGAGGGACACCGTGGCGGACAAGGGCGCCGACCGGCGGCGATGGATGCTCGACGCCGTCGAGCGCCAGGCCCATGTCGTGGACGCGCTGGTCGACCAGGCGCACCGCAGCCCCGACCCCGCGGACGCGTGCCTGCACTGGCTCGGCGCCGAGCGGCAGGCGCAGCGCTACCTCCGCAACGCCCGGCCGCGTCCCGCCATCGCCGAGCGGCTGACCGAGCACCGCGCCGCCCTGGGCGACGCCAGCGACTTGGCGCAGTCCCACCTGGCGGAGGCGGACGCCGCCGTGGTGGCGGCAGCCCGCAGCCGCCTGGGGCTGCGCATCGCGGTGGTCGGCAAGGGGGGAGCGGGCAAGTCGCTGATCTCGGGCACGCTGGCCCGTCTGCTGGCGCGCCGGGGGCGACGGGTCCTGGCCGCCGACCTCGACACCAACCCGGGCCTGGCGTTCTCCCTGGGTGTGCCCGCCACCGAGGGCGCCCTACCGCCCGCGGTGCTGGAGGAGCATCCAGGCGCGAGCTACGGCTGGCGGCTGCGCAGCGGCGTGACGCCTGCCGAGGCCGTGGAGGCCCATGCCCTGGCGGCCCCCGACGGGGTGCGGTTCATGAGCCTCGGCAAGCTCGGTGACCCCAAGTGGGGAGCCACGCAGGGGCCGCGCGACACGGTCGTGGCGATGCGCGAGCTGATCGCCGGCTTCGGCGAGCCCGGTTGGGACGTGATCGGCGACCAGGAGGCGGGGCCGACGACCCCCTTCGAGCGCTACCACGCCTTCGCCGAGCAGGTCGCCATCGTGGTCACCCCCACCTGGGTGTCGGCCATGACCGCGCGCCGGCTGCTGCCCATGGTCGACGACGTCGACACGGTGTTCGTGGGCAACCAGTTCCGCGACGAGCCCGACCATCCCGGCATGACCCCGCTGGTGCGCATCCCGATCGACCCGGCCGTCGCCGACGCCGAACGCCGCGGCCTGGCCCCCCTGGACGCCTGCCCCGACTCCCCCACCATCGCCGCCATCGCCCGACTGGCCGACACGCTCACCAACCAGGAGGTCACCTGCAGTCCATCCTCACCGGCCTGACCGCCAGCGGCTACACCCACGACCAACCCCTGCCCGACCGTGCGACAACTCGCCGACACCCTCCTGGGCGCCCCCGTGTAAAGCCCCTGGGCCGACGCTCGGACGGCCGCACCGGTGCGGTCAGCGGCCTACAATGCGGTCGCCCGCGGGCGTAGCTCAATGGTAGAGCCCCAGCCTTCCAAGCTGGTGATGAGGGTTCGATTCCCTTCGCCCGCTCCACACTGGGTCCACCCCCTGGTTACCGGCCGGTAGATGGGGTCTCAGCGACATATCTGTCCCTCCCACCCCATCTACCGCCGGGTAACCTACTGCCCGGGGCGACCTGCTCGACGTCCCCGCAGCGGTTCACGGGGGCCCAACGTCTCCGGTGTCGGGTTGTTCGCCGGTTTCGACAAGGGTCTTGGCTACCTCTCTGAGCTTGATGTTGAGGTGCTGAGAGGCGCGTCGCAGGATGTCGAAGGCCTGGTCGGCGGTGACGCGTTCACGTTCCATGAGGATCCCTTGGGCCTGCCCGATCATCTCGCGGGTGCTGAGTGCGGCGTGCAAGTCGGCCGACCGGCGACTCTCGTCTTCGTGGGTCTGGGCGGAGGAGAAGGCAACGGCGGCAAGCGCCGCGAGGAGCACCGCTCTGGCCCGGTCGAGGACCCCGAAGGCGCTGGGGTACTGGGCGTAGAGGTTGAGCGCCCCGAGCGTGCCGTTGGCGGACAGCGGCACGGCGAGCAGGCTGCGCATCCCTCTCGCCGCCGCCTGAGGGCCGAAGGCAGGCCAGCGGGCATCGGCGTGCAGGTCATCGGCGTACACGATCGTGCCCTGGGTGATCGCGTCGAGGCAGGGCCCTTCGCCGGCGTGGTGCTGGAGGAGATCGACTTCCGCCACGACGGGGTCGGTGTGCACGGGCGTGGTGACCGTGTCTCCCTCGAGGAGGAAGATGCCGGCGTAGTCGCAGCCTTCGACCGTGGCGATCGCCAGTCGTACCACCTCGGCCAGCGTTGCTTGCCCGCTACCGGCGGCGAACAGGGATCGGCACGTCTGGGAGAAGTCGTCGGCCAGCGCGGCGGCGGGGTCCGGTTCGGTGCTGGTGGGTTCGGAGTTCGCCACGGTTTCCTCCGACGTAGCTCGCTCGGCGACTCAGCCTCGCCTGGGGCGACGGGCCAAGCATTGCCGCAGCCCTCCACGAAGAGTAGAGTTGCGATACCTTCGACAGCGAGGGTTCCGCCTCAGGGTGACTCCACGTCACCTGGTTGGTCTTGGGGAGGCGTAACCGTACCATGTGGAGTTCTTCGCTGTCGGGGCTCACCGTCTCTGTCGCGTTCGCAGGCGACCGCGCCGTGCTCGGCATCAGCGGTGAGTTGGACATCCTCAACGCGCCTGACCTGGGCGCACTCGTGGACGCGGTGATCGACCGCGGACATCGGTCCGTGGTGTTGGACCTCGCCACGCTGGACTTCATGGACGCCGCGGGACTGCGGGTGATCGCCCGTGCAGCCCGACGCCTGGAGCCCGCCGCCGGCGAGGTTGCGATCCGCTCGCCCTCGAGGGTGGTCCGCCGCATGCTGGCCCTCACGGGGTTGACGGCGGTCGTTCGCTTGGAGCACCCAGAGCCGGCGCCGGGCCGTCCCGGTCGCGCACCGGCGATCGAGGCGTCGACCGCCACCGCGCCTGACGGTGCCACGCCCCCGCTCACGACGGTCGGGATCATTCCCGCCGACAACGAGGTCATCGCCGGTGCGTTGCGCATGGTGGTGGCCCTCGCCCGGGCCACCGTCGGTGGCGCTGACGGCGTCAGCGTGTAGCTGCGCCGCCACGGGCGCCTAGCAACGGTGGCGGCCAGCGACCAGACCATCTCGGACATGGACGTCGGTCAGTACACCACCGGGCAGGGTCCCTGCGTCGATGCGTCGGTCCAGGGACGCGGGTTCCACGTCGAGTCCCTCGACACCGAGGCCCGCTGGCCGGCCTTCATCCCACGAGCGAAGGCCCTTGGCATCAACGCCATCCTCTCCTCGCCGCTGCTGGCCCGGGAACAGCCTGTGGGGGCGCTCAACATCTACTCGCGCACCTCCGCCGCGTTCACGCCGACAGACCGGAAGCTCGCATCGGTGTTCGCCACCGAGATCTCGACGATCCTCACCGACGCCGGCATGGACCTGGCCGACGATCAGCGCACCGGGCGGGTCAACGAGGCGCTGTTGACCCGACGGGTCATCGCCCAAGCTCAGGGCGCGATCATGCAACGCGACGGCATCGACGAGGACGCCGCCTACACCACCCTGCGCCGCCTGTCGCTCGTGTCCGGCATGACGCTGCGCGAAGAGGCCGACGACGTCCTGGCCGTCGCCTCGGCCCCCTCCCCGCGCCGCGGGACGAAACCAGATCTGCACCACCATGACTGAGGCGCCGACCAACGCCCTCGACCTGTTCCGGCAGGAGGCCGGACTCTCCCAGGGCGAGCTGTGGTGGCGCTACTTCCGGCTGGGAGGCATGAGCGACCCCTTCCAGCTGGACGCCTTCCTGCACGGCGCGCTCCAGCCGACCGCCCACGACGGCGACGTCATCGCCCATGCCCTGAACGAGCGCTTCGGCGAGCAGGGGCGAAACCACCCCGTCCCATACTCAGAGGACCAATCTGAGGTCTAGGATCGGTGCCGGCGTGGCGGGCCTCCCCCGGCGGGAGCTCAGCGCCGGCGGAGCAGGGCGCACAGACCCAGCACGGCCCCCACGTGCACCGCGAGCATGCTGCTGGTCAACCCGGCCCGCTGGGCCAGCCACCCGAACGCGGCGTGCAGCGGCAGGGCACCGGTCAGGGCGGTCACCGCGCTGACCGCCCCTGCCCGGCCGGGCACGGCCGCCAGGGCCCGCGCGTGCAGGATCGGCCAGAGCGGCGCCATCGCGGCGTCCCGCAGGACCACCAGCCCGAGCCTGGGCAGGAACCCGGGGGCCAGCAGCCACGCCGGGTACAACACCAGGGCGGCCAGGGCCGAGGCGAGCAGGACACCGTGCGCGTCGTGGCCGGCCAGCCAGCGGTCGAGCACCACCAGCGCGACGAGCCCTGCCGCCAGTCCGGTCGCCACATGCACCGCGACCAGCGTCTGCGACGCCCCGGCCACATCGCCCAGCCAGACGGGCTCGAAGACCTCGGGCAGGTCGAGGACGTCGAGCAGCGCCAGGGCGCCGATCCATCGCCGCACACCCCGGTCGGCCAGCACCGCGCGCAGGTTCGCGGCAACCTGGGCCCACCGTCGGCCGCCGCCGGAGCTCGGCGCC
>JBBDQS010000085.1:20453-29977 GCA_040905805.1 Egibacteraceae bacterium
TGCGGCCTTCGGCGGCAAGCTCCTGTCCAAGGGCGCCGGCGCCGGCAGGCTCGCACCAGCGAGCAGGACCGCGTAGCCGAGCACGCCCGTGCCGGCGGCGGCCAGCAGGACCCGTCCGTCGACCCCGGCCCACCCGCCGGCCGCGACAGCGCTCGGTGCCAGCAGGGCCCCGATCGTGTCCAGGGCCGTCGAGCGGCTCGCGATCCGCTCCTCGGCGCCGGGATGGCCCTCGACCAGGATGACGTCGGCGGTGTGGGCCAGCGGGCCGGACGCCGCGCCCACCAGGGCGAACGCCCCGAGCAGCCAGCCGAAGGTCGGCGCGCCGGCGGCCAGCAGCAACGCCGCGGACCAGCCGGCCGCGCCGGCCAACGGCTCGACCACGACGCCGGCGCTGGTGAGCGCCTGGAAGCACCAGCCGACCTGGGACAGGGACAGCCCCAGACGGGTGCGCACGGTCGGCATGAGCACGACGAGCAGACCCGAGCAGAGCTCGTCGGTGAAGCGGGCGAACAGCGCGAGGACGGTCGCGCGGTCGTCGAGACCGTCGCGGCGCCCCAGCGCGCGCAATCGGAGCACGGCGGCAAGCCGGGAGAACATCGCTTCCCCATCGATCGGTGTGATCAGGTGGTGGAAGCGACCGGGGCGGACTCCGCCCCGGGGTCAGCCCGGCGTCAGGCCAGGATCAACGAGGAACGTGGCTCGGTGGCATGGTGCGCTCCTGTCGGGGTACCGGCCGATGATACCCCCAGCGCACACGTGCCGGGGAGGCCGCGCGAGTCACGACGAGGCCGGCGGTGGCACGGGGCGGTGGTCGGACGGGTCGTGGTCGGCGGTCGGCGCCAGCGGCTCCCGTCGTTGCGCCGCCAGGTCGATCTCCCACTGCAACGGCCAAGGGTGGGCCACGCAGTCACCGAGCTCGGTGCTCTGCTGGGCCATGACCGGCGCGGGCAGTCCGGGGCCGGGGCACTGCGGGTCGGGGTGGTGCAGGTGGAGCAGATGACCGACCTCGTGGTTGACGAGCATGGTCCGGTAGCGCTCGAGGTCGGCGGGCCACTGCGGGGTCGCCTCGCGCCAGCGGTCGGCGTTGAGGGCGACGACCGGACCGTTCTGGCACGAGTACGTGCCCCACATCTCGTAGGGGTGGCAGAGCGCGTCCACCTCGGGCCCCTCGGCGATCACGACCGCGTAGGCCGCAGCCGGGTCGAGCACGAACCGGTACCCGGCGCGGACCCATCCCCGCGGATCGGTCAGGACCGCGTGGACGAGGCCGGCCGCGCCGGCCGTGGCCGCGTCGGTCGTGCGCACCTCGATGCGGTAGGCGATCTCGACGACCGCGGGCGCTTCTCCCCGTGCCCGCGCCGATGCGGTCGGGGCGTCCGCGCGGTCGGGGGTCGGCCGCGGCGCCTCGGCCGGCGCTGACGACGGCGGGTGCACGGGCGGGGGCGCCCCAGCCGTGGATACAGACGCGGCCAATCCGCCCAGGAGCACCACGAGGATGGCCACTGCCAGCCCGATCCTGGTGGCGCTCACATCCCACATGGACCGCGACTCAACCGTTGGGCGACCCGGGATCGGGCGTCGCCCCGAGCCGGGCGAGGAACGCGTCGCGGACCACTGGGCCGGCGGCGAACACCGACACGAACAGCGCCTCGCGAGCCAGGCGCTGCGGGTGGCGGTCACGTCGCAGCGACGCCGCCCCGGTGGCGCTCATCAGCGCGGCGGCTGCACGCAGGGCGAGCTCGGCGGCGCCGGCCCGGGCGTCGGGCACCGCGTCCGCGTCGCCGGTGGCCAGGTTCCGGCGGACCGCAGCCAGCTCCGCGTCGAGGGGGCTCGGGCCCAGCAGCCGGCAGCAGCGGGCGACCACCCCCAGGGCCAGCGCGGCGTGGATCCGCAGCGCAGCGGGGGCGGGCCCGGACGCCGGCTCGTCGTCTGGTGGGGTGATCACCGTGACGCGCTCCTCGGGCACACGGTGGCCGTCGAACGCGGCGTCGACGGTGGCGGTGGCGTGCAGCGCGACCAGCGGGGTCCGGGCCACCCGCAAGCTCGGCGACGGTCGGGCGTCGACCAGCATCCACACGGTGCTGGCATCGTCGGCGACGGCCGCGGTGTGCAGCACGTCCACCTGGCCCCAGCCCGAGATCCACGGGCACCGCCCGTCAAGGCGCCACCCACCGTCGACGCGGGTCGCGCGCAACGGATCCGGGCCCGGCTGCGCCCCGGCCAGCGCGAGGCCCGATCGCACGGCGCCGCGGCACAGCGGTTCGATCCAGCTCCGCAGGGCGGGCGATCCCGCCGCCGCGACCACGAAGGGGGTGCCGCCGTGCTGGGACCACACGAACGTCGTGGTGAGGCATCCGGCGGCCAGGGCCTCGGTCACCGCGCAGATCAGGTCGAGGTCCGCCGCCATGCCGCCCGCCCACCCGGGGCCCCGCAGCCCGTACAGCCCCGCCTCGGCCAGCGCGTCGAGCAGCGCCCGCGGCACGGTGTCCGCGGCGTCGGTCGCCAGTGCCGCGGGGAACAGGACCTCGTCGGCCAGTCGCCGTGCGGTCTCGACGATCGCTTCCGACCCCGCAACCGCCATACCCGTGTGCGCCTCTCCCGAGCCACGGCCGAACCCGTCACGCCCGGTCGCCAGCATAGGGCTGGTTGGCGGGAGGCCACGCGCAGGCGGCGGCCCCCCGCCGGCCCATCGGCCGGCCCCCGCCGGCCCCGGCCGGACACCGGAGGGCTAGAGTGCCGGGATGGACGCTCGCCTCGTGCTGGTGCTCGGGGCCACCGGCTACGTCGGCGGCAGGCTGGTCCCGCGCCTGCTGGCCGCGGGGTACCGGGTCCGGTGCCTGGCGCGCACGCCGAGCAAGCTGGCCGCCCCGTGGGTCGACCAGGTCGAGGTGGTCGAGGGCGACCTCCTCGACGCCGCCACGCTGCCTGCGGCCTTCGCGGGCGCGCACGCGGTCTTCCACCTCGTGCACATGATGGGCACCAACCCCGACTTCGAGCAGGCCGACCGCACGGCGGCGCAGCACGTGGCGCAGGCGGCCGCGGACGCCGGCGTGGCCCGCGTGGTCTACCTCGGAGGCCTCGGCGAGGACCGCGACGCCACGTCGCCCCACCTGCGCAGCCGCGCCGAGGTGGGGCGCATCCTGCTCGCCGCGGACGTCCCCGTCACGGTGCTGCGCGCCGCCGTGGTGATCGGCTCGGGCAGCGCGTCGTTCGAGATGCTGCGCCACCTCGTCGAGAAGCTGCCCGTCATGGTCACGCCGCGGTGGGTCAACACGAGGACCCAGCCGATCGCGATCCGCGACGTGCTGCGCTACCTCGTCGGGGTCCTCGACACGGGCGACGGCGATGATCACGTCTACGACATCGGCGGGCCCGACGTGCTCACCTATCTCGACATGATGCGCGGGTACGCCCGGGCCGCGGGGCTGCCCCCACGCCTGATCATCCAGGTGCCCGTGCTGACGCCGGTGCTGTCCAGCTACTGGGTCAACCTGGTGACGCCCGTGCCCTTCGGGCTGGCCAAGCCGCTGGTGTCGAGCCTGTCCGTCGAGGTCGTGGTGCGCCCCGGGGGCGAGGACATCCGCGCGGTCGTGCCCGGCGAGCCGCTGCGCTACCACGAGGCGCTCGCCGCCGCGCTCGCCCGCGTGCGCGACCGCGCGGTGGAGTCCTCGTGGAGCGACGCGGCGCTGGCCGGGCGCAGCCCCGCCGAGCCCTACCCCGGCGACCCCGAGTGGACGGGCGGCACCCTGCTCACCGACACCCGCACGGTCACGGTGCGCGCCAGCGCCGCCGACGTGTTCGCCGTTGTCACCGCCGTCGGCGGCGACGCCGGCTGGCCCGCCCACGGGTGGGCGTGGCGGGTGCGTGGCTTGCTCGACCGCGCGATCGGCGGTGTCGGGCTGCGCCGCGGCCGGCGCGACCCCGAGCAGCTGCGCACCGGTGACGCGCTCGACTTCTGGCGGGTCGAGGAGCTGCGCGAGCCCGCCGAGCCCCCCGCGGGTGACGGCCTGGTGCGCCTGCGCGCGGAGATGCGCCTGCCCGGGCGAGCCTGGCTGGAGTGGCGCATCACACCGACCGACGATCGCGTCGCGCTGCGCCAGCGGGCCCTCTTCGCGCCACGGGGGCTGCTCGGCCGACTCTACTGGTGGGTGCTGGTCCCGTTCCACGGCCTGGTCTTCGGCGCGACGGTCGGCGAGCTCCGCCGCCGGGCCGAGGCTCGCGCCGCCGGGCACGCCGAGCCGCTGCCGCCCGTCCGGAGCAAGGAGTGACCGCATGTTCTTCCGCCAGTTCCACCTGCCCTCGCTCGGGCACGCCTCCTACCTCGTCGGTGACGAGCGCACGGGACAGGCGCTGGTCCTCGATCCGCGCCGCGACGTCGGGGACTACTTCGCCGCCGCCCGCAGCCAGGGCCTGCGGATCACCCACGTGCTGGACACCCACGGGCACAACGACTACCTGTCGGGGCTGTCGGAGGTCGCCGGGCGCGCCGATGCCACCCGGCTCGGCTCCGCCGAGGGCGCGTTCGGCTACGACCACCAGCCCCTGAAGGACGGGCAGACCCTGGAGCTCGGCGACATCGGTCTGGAGGTGCTGCACACCCCGGGCCACACCCCCGAGCACCTGAGCCTGCTGGTGTACGACCGCGAGCTCGGCGACGAGCCGGCGCTCCTGCTGTCGGGCGGTGCGCTGCTCGTCGGCGACCTCGCCCGCCCCGACCTGCTCGGGGGGGCCGACGAGGCCCGCGAGGCCGCCCGGCGGTTCTGCCACACCATCCAGACCAAGATCCTGCCCCTGCCCGACCACGTCGAGGTCTGGCCCACCCACGTCGCCGGGTCGCTGTGCGGAGCCAACATCGGCAGCCGGCTGTCGACCACGGTGGGCTACGAACGTCGGGCCAACGCCATCCTCGCCGAGGTGTCATCCAAGGACGCGTTCGTCACCGAGTGCCTGCGCATGGACCACCTGCCCGCCGTCCCGCCCTACTGGCAGCGCATGCGCGCGCAGAACCTGGCCGGTGCCGACCGCCTGGGCATGCTCGGCGAGCCGCCCGCCCTGCAGCCGGCAGCCGTCGCCGAGGCGCAGGCCGGCGGGGCGCTGGTCCTGGACACCCGATCCCCGGAGGCCTTCGGGGGCAGCCACGTGCCCGGCGCGCTGAACGTCGCCGCGGGCTCGTCGTTCCCCACGTGGGCCGGCACCGTCGTGCCCGCCGACGCCCGGGTCCTGCTCGTGCTCGACACCCCCGACGACCTCTGGGCCGTGACCTGGGAACTGCTGCGGATCGGCTATCCCCCGCCGCTGGGCTGGCTGGCGGGCGGCATGCACGCGTGGCGCACCGCCGCCCTGCCGCTGGCCCGCCTGCCCCAGCACACCGTCTCCGAGCTGGCCGAGGCCCGCGACGACCGCACGGTGATCGACGTCCGCCAGCCCGCGGAGTGGGCGGGCGGGCACATCGACGGGGCGACGTTCATCACCGGTGCCGGTCTGCCCGACCGGCTCGACGAGGTGCCCCCCGGTCCCCTGGCGGTGATCTGCGGCAGCGGGTTCCGCTCCTCGGTGTCGGCGAGCCTGCTCGCCCACCACGGCCGCGACGACGTCGTCAACGTGCTGGGCGGCATGTCGGCCTGGCGCCAGGCCGGACACCCGACCACCACGGGCTGACGCGCCGGGCTACGCGCAGCGCGTCGCGTCGGTGGCGTCGACGGCGCGCGCACAGTGGGCGCGCCCTTGGGCAAAGGGCTCGACGGTCCACCCCCCGGCCGCTGACCGGAGCTCGACGAGGATGTCCTCACCCGCCACGGCGCCGTCGGGGACGGCACGCACCTCCACGACGCCGTGCGAGGCGCTCCAGTCGGTCATCCGGTGCGACACCTCGGCACGGGCTGCCCCGGCCCGCACGTGCGACGCGATGGCGTCGAGCGCCTCCTCGGGCGTCTGGTAGGTGATCCCGGAGCGCACTGGCCGGCTCCCGCTGAGGTCGACCTCGGACCAGGCCGTCGTCGGGTCCGCGCCGGTCAGCTGCTCGAGCAGACGCACCATGAAGGCGCTCATCTGGTCGCGGCGCACGTCGGCGCCGGGCCGGTAGGTGCCCTCGCCGTGGCCGCGGACCAACCCGATCTCGTGGGCGCCGTTGACCGCGGCGAAGTGGGCGTTGCCCGGCGGCACGTCGGAGAAGCGCTGGGTCTGGTCCGCCAGCTCCTCGCCCGTCGCGAACTGGGCGGCACGCAGCAGGAAGGACGCCATCTGGTCGCGGCGCACGGTCAGAGCCGGGCCGTACACGTCTGCCGGCTGTCCGCCGGGGCCGCCGTTGACGATCGCTGCGGCGGCGAGCCGGTGGACGCTCTCGTCGTGGGGTGAGCCGGGCTCCACATCGGTGAAGCGCTCGGCCCCCGCGGCGGGCAGCTCCACGTCGGCGGCGTCCAGGGCACGGGCGATGAACGACGCCATCTGGTCGCGCCGGACCGACCGGGCCGGGTGGAAGTGCCCGTCGGCGAACCCCTGGACGATCTCGCGGAGGAAGGCGCAGTCGACGGGGTAGCGGTGCAGGGCCGGCACGCTCTCCCGGTCGGCGATCGGCGCGGGCCCCACCACGGCGGGCGGGCACGGGCCGTCGTCCTGGGTCTGGGCGGCGGCCTCGCCCGCGGCGATGCCCGACCCCACCAGCAGCAGGCTCGCCGCCAGGAACCCGGCCCGCCACGCCGCGCCTTGCCATCCCCTGCCGGCCCCCGTCATCACAGACCCCTTCGCTCGACTGCTCGACTCGCGCGCCAGTGCCGACGCGGCGACACACAGGCTAACGCGACCGTCCCGGACGGGCTGCGCGGGAGCGCCTACTTGGTCGTCGCGCTGGCGTACGTGCGCGTGGCCAGGGGGACGAAGACCGCCAGGATGATCGCGATCCAGATCAGCGTGTAGGCCACGGGGTGGCGCAGGGACCACGCATCAGGCGGCGGCAGGCCGGCGGGGACGTTGCCGAACATCACCCGGGCGTTCTGGTGACCGCCGAGACGGGGTTCCACTCGGCCATGGTCTGCAGCGGACCGGGCAGCCGCTCGGCGAGCACGAACGTGTTCGCGATGAACGTCAGCGGGAAGATCACCATGAACGAGGCATTGTTGACGATCTCCACGCTCGGCACGATCAGGCCCACGTAGGCCATGATCCACGAGAAGGCGTAGGCGAACGCCAGCAGCAGCAGGAAGCCGCCGAGCGCCTCCAGCACCGACGTGTGGATCCGCCAGCCCACCAGCAACCCGGTCAGCGACATCACGACGATCGACAGCAGGTTGTAGACGATGTCGCTGGCGGTGCGACCGACCAGCACCGACGACCGCGACATGGGCAGCGACCGGAACCGGTCGATCACCCCCTTCTGCATGTCCTCGGCGATGCCGGCCCCGGTGAACGTGGCGCCGAAGATCACCGTCTGCGCGAAGATCCCGGCGATCAGGAACTCGCGGTAGTTCATGCCCGGGATCTCGATCGAGCCGCCGAACACGTAGGCGAACAGCAGCACGAACATGATCGGCGACATCAGCGTCCAGACCAGCACCTCGGGGACACGGCGGATCTTGATCAGGTTGCGCTTCGCGACGACGGCGCCGTCGGCGAGGGCGTGGGTGAGCGAGGTCATGCGATCGACTCCTGATCCTCGGGGGCTGCCGCCTGGGGTCCCGCCGCGGCACCGTCCGCGGCGTGGCCCGTCAAGGCCAGGAACACGTCGTCCAGGGTCGGGCGGCGCAGGCCCACGTCGACCGCGGCAATGCCTGCGGCGTCCAGGTGGCGAAGCGCCGCCATCAGCGACTCGGGACCCCCGTTGACCGGCGCGGTCAGGGTCCGGGTGTGCTCCTCGACGAGGATCTCACCGTCGGCGACCCGGCCCAGCTCGGTGCGGGCCGCCGCGATGTCGCCGGCCGAGGCGACCACCAGCTCGACGCGTTCACCACCGACCCGGGCCTTCAGCTCGTCGGCGCTGCCGCGGGCGATCGCCCGACCGTGGTCGATGACCACGATGTCGTCGGCCAGCCGGTCGGCCTCCTCCAGGTACTGCGTGGTCAGCAGCAGCGTCGTCCCGGCCCGCACCAGCTCGCGGATCACCTCCCACATGCCCACCGGGCGCCCCCCGGCATCGGTCAGGTCGAACCGGTCGAGCAGCTCGTGGGCCCGCTCCCGCGACCGGCGGCGACCCAGCCAGTACAGGCGGCCCACCATGTCGAGGTTCTCGAAGCCGGTCAGGTACTCGTCCACCGCGGCGTACTGCCCCGACAGCCCGATCGAGCGGCGCACGCCCTCCGGGTCCGTCGCCACGTCGATGCCCGCGACGTGCGCGCTGCCGGCGTCGGGGCGCAGCAGCGTGGTCAGCACCCGCACCGCCGTGGTCTTGCCCGCCCCGTTGGGACCGAGGAGCCCCAGCACCGAGCCCTCCGGCACCGACAGGTCGAGCCCGTCCAGCGCCACCACGTCGCCGTAGTGCTTGGTCAGCCCCGCGGCCTCCACCATCGCCTTCATGCGCTCCCCTGCTCCCCGGCCGCCGGTCCGCGGCCCTCGGTGGTGTGACCGCCCGGCCCCAGAGCTCTCCGACCGGTTGGGGGTGAGCGCCCGGACGATCCGGCGCGACGTGGAGCGGCTGCGCACGCTCGGCTACCCGGTCGCCGCGCTGGCGGGCGTGCAGGGCGGGTACCGCCTGGCCGCCGGCCGGGACCTGCCGCCCCTGCTGCTCGACGACGAGGAGGCGGTGGCGATCGCCGTGGGCCTGCGCACCGCCGCGGGCGGGTCGGTGGTGGGCATGGAGGAGGCCTCGGTGCGCGCCCTGGCCAAGCTGGAGCAGGTCCTGCCGGCCCGCCTGCGGCGGCGCGTCAACGCCCTGCGCACCTACACCGTGCCGCTGACCACCGACGCGCCGACGGTCGACCCGCAGACCCTGGCGACCCTCTCCCTGGCGTGCCGCGACCAGGAGCGCCTGCGCTTTCGCTACCGCACGCACGACGGCACCCTCAGCCGCCGCCTGTGCGAGCCCCACCGGCTGGTGTCGGCGGGTCGGCGGTGGTACCTGGTGGCCTGGGACGTCGACCGGTCCGACTGGCGGACCTTCCGCGTGGACCGCCTCGACGAGCCGCAGCACACCGGCGTGCGCTTCCGCGACCGTGACCTCCCGGCCGGTGACGCTGCGGCGTTCGTGGCCGAGGCGATCAAGGCGCCTTTCGCGCGGCGCCGCGCGACCGTCCGCCTGCACGCCCCGGTCGCCGTGGTCGCCGCCCGCCTGCCGCCCTGGGCCGGGGTGCTGGAGGCCGTCGACGACCAGACGTGCGTGCTGCGTGCCGCGACCGAGTCCCTGGACTGGTTGGCCATGCTGATCGGGGTGCTCGACGTGGACTTCACCGTGGTGGAGCCCGACGAGCTGCGGGTGTGCGTCCGGGCGATCGCCGAGCGCCTGGCGCGGTCAGCGGCCCGCCCCGACGCGGCCTCCTGAGAGGTGAATCGCCGGAGCGCCAGCGGAGGCGATTCACCGCTGTGCCGGGTGAGGCGGT
>JBBDQS010000086.1 GCA_040905805.1 Egibacteraceae bacterium
ACTTGTGAATCTCGTGGCGCACCCGCTGGCCCCCTACGGGTGGAACGAGCGTGTCCAGGCCCGCGTCCGTGCGGCGGCCGACCCCAGGTTGCCGCCTGGTCGGGTCGCCCGGGTGGACCGGGGCGCACTGACGGCGATCACCGCGTCGGGGACCGTGCGCCTTGCCAGCCGGGGCATCGATGTGACCACCGGGGACTGGGTGCTGCTGAGCGGGGCGGCGGAGCCCGCGGTGGCTGCGGTCCTGCCGCGCTGGTCGGCGCTGGCACGCCACGACGCCGGTCGGGCCGGGGACACCCAGCTGTTGGCCGCCAACGTCGACACCGGGTTCGTCGTGGTGGGGCTCGACCGAGGGCTCAACGTCTCCCGCCTCGATCGGCTGCTGACCATCATCTGGTCGAGCGGTGCCACCCCGGTGGTCGTGCTGGCCAAGGCCGACCTCGTGCCCGCGCCCGCCGCCGTCGTGTCCGAGGCCGAACGGGTCACCGTCGGCGTGGAGGTGGTGGAGGCCAGCAGCCTCTCCGGGGAGGGGATCGACCGTCTCCGCGAGCTCCTGCCGCCGGGGGAGACCGGCGTGGTCATCGGGGAGTCCGGGGCTGGCAAGTCCTCGCTGGTCAACGCGCTGATCGGCGCCGACGTGCAAGCCATCGGCGGCGTTCGCGGCGACTTCAAGGGCCGGCACACGACGCGGGCGCGGGAGCTCGTGCCGCTGCCGGGCGGGGGTGTGCTGCTGGACACCCCCGGCATCCGCGGCGTGGCGTTGACCGCCGGCCAGGAGGGCGGGCTCGAGCACACCTTCGCCGACGTCCTCGAGCGTGCCGCGACCTGCCGGTTCGCCGACTGTGGGCACGAGGTCGAGCCGGGTTGTGCGGTGCAGGCCGCGGTCGCCGCGGGGGAGCTCGATCCGGTCCGGGTGTCCTCCTTCCACGAACTGCGGCGCGAGGTCGCCACGGCGGCGCGGCGCGCCGAGGCCAGGACGGGCCGGACCGCGCCGAAGCGCCAGGACCGCCAGGACCGCCTGGTCCCGCCGCTGCCCGATGAGCGGCGGCGAGACCCCGACTGGTCCTGAGTGTCGGGCGTGGCAGCGCAAGGCCCGCAGCCGGCGGTGGCCGGTGCGGGCCCGGACGGGTCAGCGTCCCTCAGGAGCTGGCCGCCACCGTCCGCCGATCGGTCGAGGCGGTCGGCGCGATATCGTCGACCCGGCGCTTCACGTCGCGGATGCCCAACCCGATGAGGACGAACAGCACGCCCATGGCGATGGCCATGGCCGACACCCCGAACGCCAGGACCGAGGTGAAGAGGGACGCCTGCAGGAACGAGGCGTTCATCGCCGTGTCCCGCAACGGATCGTCGCGGTCGAGCTCGGCGTAGGTCAGGCCGCCGGTGGACTCCAGCGCGTGCTGCTCGATGATCTCGGCCTGGGCGTAGGCGGTGAAGGGGCCGCGCACCGCACGCTCGGGCAGCAGGGCGTCCTCGGGGGTGGTGATGTTCTGGTCGGCCAGCGTGGAGCTGACCACGGACCACGTGCCGATGCCACCGAGGACCAGCAGGATGCCGAGCGCGATGGCGCTGATGGAGGCGATTCGTCGGAAGTCCATATCGGTGGCTCCCTTTCTTGGGTCGTGCCCGCCGCGTGCGGCGAGCCAGGTGAACGAAATTCGTGTCGGGGTGGTGCGGGTGACAACTCAGACAATGGCGTGTCGACACCGTCGGGGGCAGGGGCGAACGACCCCAAGGCCAGGGACGGACGTCCCGGTCGCGGCGTACTCCCTCGCCGACCCCCTGGAGACGAAGCCGAGGACGCCGACACCGACGAGGGCCGGCTCGCCGCCTACGAGGTCCTGCGGCAGATGGTCAGCTGGCTGCGAGCACCGCTCGAGGAGCCCGCGGCGGCATAGCCCGACTCCCAGGGCGGCCTGATGGCTCCCGGCCCCTGCGGGTCAGGTGGTGGTGGCGGCGTACAGGCCCGGCCCGGCCTTGGTGACGGCGTTGCGTCGCACGAGGCTGGACATGGTGCCGCTGACCACCTTCGACGTCGTATCGTCACCGAACTCGTTCAGGATGTCGGTGATGTCTGCGGCCGCCATGGGGTACTGCGCCCGGGTGAGCACGGTGATGATGCGCTCGGTGCGGGCCACGGCCGGGTCCAGCTCCTCTTCGGTGAACTCCAGGTACTCGCCGTCGCCTGCGTCTGTGCCGTCCGCTCGGGCAGCGTCCGCGTCGCGCTCGCTGGTGTCTGTGGGTGCCTGGGCGCGCGCGGCGATCAGTGCCTCGCGGTGGGCGTCGACGTCGGCGATCTGGTCGTTGACCGCCGCCAGCGCCGTGTCCAGGCGCTTGCGACGTTCGTGCAGGAGCGCCAGCTGCTCGTCGATGTCGGTCACCGCGGCATCGATCGCTGCGGCGACGTTGGTCACGTCGGTGGCCACCGCCGCCCGGGCAGCGGCGATGGCGTCCTCAACGGCGGCGGGGTCAGGCATGGCGGCACGGTCCTGTTCGTGGGGGTGACGTCTCAACTCGGTCACCGGGCGCCATGATCCTAGGCCACGACGGGACCAGCCCACCTCCTGAGCTTCGGACGAGCGTGTGGGCGCGACGACAACACCCCGGGAGGCGTCAGGGATCGAGGCGGGGTGGCAGGCCGAACAGCGGGAACAGGCGATCGGTGTCGAGGAAGGCGTGGTTCGCGACCACCCGGCCGCCTGCCATGTCGATGTCGTACCGCTCGAAGGCGTCGACGTAGCGGTCGAGCAGCGTGCGCTGCTCTTCGTCCAGCGGCTGTCGGGCCTCGGTGGCGGTGAGGTTCTGTGCGGCCAGCGAGGCCCGCGCACGCTGCAGGGCGCTGTTCACTGACGCCAGCGAGGTGTCGAGCAGCTCGGCGACCTCCGCAGCCTGCCAGCGCAGGACGTCGCGCAGGATCAGCACCGCACGCTGGCGCGGCGGCAGGTGCTGCAGCGCCGCGATCAGGGCGAGGCGCACCGAGTCGCGCGCGACGGCGAGGTCGGCGGGGTCGTCCCCGAGGGCGAGCACGCGATGGTCGGGCACCGGCTCGACCCACGTCGCCTCCGGCCGGGTGACCAGCCGCGCCTCCGCGACGGTCGACGAGGGCCCGAGGTCCATGGGGCGGGCCCGGCGCCGGCGGGTGTCGGCCATGTCCAGGCAGACGTTGGTCGCGATGCGGTACAGCCACGTCCGCACGGTCGACCGGCCCTCGAAGCGGTCCATGGCCCGCCACCCGCGCACCAGCGCCTCCTGGGCGGCGTCCTCGGCGTCGAACGCGGACCCGAGCATGCGGTAGCAGTAGCCGGTCAGCTCCAGGCGGTAGGGCTCCAGGTCGGGGTGGTTCCGAAGGATGCGGGCATCATAGAAGGGCGCGCCGGCGGGGGAGTGGCCGATCAGCATCTCTACCGCGGTCGCGCCGGGAGGGTTCGCATGGCGCCCGGGCGATGTGACCGGACCAACGCCGCCCGTGTGGGGGTGGTGGTCTGGCCGGGCCGCGTCCCCAGGCAGTGGCCGGGCCACTGTGGGCGGTGACCACGTGGGGGATCGCGTAGGCCAGCTTGGCCAGGTGGCCGGCCAGGTTGGCGTACCACGTGTGGCTGTGGACTAGGTCGCACCCGGCGACGCCGGCGACCATCGCGACGTGCACGCCCGCGCCGCCGTAGACGTCCGGCGGGTACTCGCGGGTGAGCAGCGCCGCCTTCACGTCTCGATGCGCACGTTCTTGCCGATGACGACGACGCCGTTGTCGGAGACGGTGAAGCGCTCGCGGTCCGCGTCGAGGTCCACCCCGATCTGCGCACCCGTCGGGATGCGAACACCCTTGTCGACGATGGCGTTGCGCACGACCGCGTTCCTGCCGACATCGACGTCGTGCAGCAGGACCGAGCCCTCGACCGACGCGTGGGAGTGCACGAACACCCCCGGGGACAGCACCGACCGGGCCACCGTCCCTCCCGACACCACCACACCAGGGCTGACCATGGACGTGTACGCGGACCCGCGGCGCGTGTCGTCGTCGAAGACGAACTTGGCCGGGGGAGTGGGGGGGATCCAGGTGTAGATCGGCCACCGGCGGTTGTAGAGGTTGAAGATGGGGTGCACCGAGATCAGGTCCATGTGCGCGTCGTAGTAGGAGTCGAGCGTGCCCACGTCGCGCCAGTACCCGCTGTCCCGGTCGGTGGCGCCCGGGACGGTGTTGCCGGAGAAGTCGTAGACGTGGGCATCGCCGTTGTCGACGAGCATCGGGATGATGCTGCCCCCGATGTCGTGCGCGCTCGACTCGTCCTTGGCGTCTGCCGCGACCGCCTCCATCAGCGTCGACGTGGTGAACACGTAGTTGCCCATGGAGGCGAAGATCGAGTCGGGGTCGTCGGGGAGGCCGACGGCGACCGACGGCTTCTCGTGGAATGCGGCGATCTTCGGGGCGTCCTCGACCTCGATGACGCCGAACTGGTCGGCCTGGTCTTTCGGGACCCGGATGCCGGCGACGGTCACCCCGGCTCCCGTCTCGATGTGCTGGCGGATCATCTGGCGCGGGTCCATGCGGTAGATGTGGTCGGCGCCGAACACCGCGACGTGCGACGGGCGCTCGTCGTTGATGAGGTTGAAGTTCTGGTAGATCGCATCCGCTGATCCCGAGAACCAGTGCGGACCGCGGCGCATCTGCGCCGGCACGGGCACCACGTAGTTGCCCAGCAGGGGCGAGAGTCGCCACGTCGTGGCGATGTGGCGGTCAAGGCTCTCGCTCTTGTACTGGGTGAGCACGACCACCCGGCGCAGCTCGCCGTTGATGAGGTTGGACAGCGCGAAGTCGATGAGGCGGTACAGCCCGCCGAACGGCACCGCCGGCTTTGCCCTGTCCTTCGTCAGCGGGGCGAGTCTGCGACCCTCGCCTCCGGCCAGGACCATGGCGAGAACATCTCTGTTGGTTGGCATCGCGTCACCCTACCGCGGACGCTATGGTGTCCCGGTCACCGCCCGACAGGAGATGCCATGGGGGCCGCACCGACCAAGATCCTGCTGGACGAGGACGAGCTGCCGCGCCGCTGGTACAACCTCGTCGCCGACCTGCCCGCGCCGCCGCCACCGGTCCTGCACCCGGCGACGCACGAGCCGATCGGCCCCGACGACCTCGCGCCGCTGTTCCCGATGGCCCTGATCGGCCAGGAGGTGACGACCGACCGGTACGTGGACATCCCCGACGCCGTGCGCGACGCCTACCGGCTGTGGCGGCCCTCGCCCCTGTACCGGGCGCACCGCCTGGAGCGGGCCCTCGGGACCCCAGCACGCATCTACTACAAGTACGAGGGCGGCTCCCCGGCCGGCAGCCACAAGCCCAACACCGCGGTCGCGCAGGCGTACTACAACGCCGCCGAGGGGGTCCGCCGGCTCACCACCGAGACGGGCGCGGGCCAGTGGGGCTCGGCGCTCGCGTTCGCCTGTGCCCTGTTCGACCTGTCGTGCGAGGTCTGGCAGGTCCGCGCCTCGTTCGACCAGAAGCCCTACCGCAAGTCCATGATGGAGCTGTTCGGCGCGACCCTGCACCCGAGCCCCTCCGACCGCACCGAGGCGGGGCGCAAGATCCTGGAGTCCGATCCCGACAGCCCCGGCAGCCTCGGCATCGCCATCAGCGAGGCGGTGGAGGTGGCCGCGGGCGACGCCGACACCCGCTACGCCCTGGGCAGCGTGCTGAACCACGTGCTGCTCCACCAGACGGTCATCGGCGAGGAGGCCCTGCTGCAGATGGCCAAGGCCGGCGACACCCCCGACCTGGTCGTCGGGTGCACCGGGGGCGGCTCGAACTTCGCGGGGCTGACCTTCCCGTTCCTGCGCGAGCAGCTGGCCGGCAACCTCGACGCGCGTTTCCTGGCCGTCGAGCCGGCGGCATGCCCGTCGCTGACCCGGGGTCGCTACGCCTACGACTACGGGGACACCGCCGGCATGACGCCGCTCATCAAGATGCACACGCTCGGCCATGACTTCGTCCCCGAGCCCATCCACTCGGGGGGTCTGCGGTACCACGGCATGTCACCGCTGCTGTCCCACGTCTACGAGCTCGGGTTGTTCGACGCGGTCGCCAAGGACCAGACCGAGTGCTTCGAGGCCGGCGTGCTGTTCGCCCGCACGGAGGGAATCGTGCCGGCGCCGGAGCCGACGCACGCCCTGGCTGCCTGCATCGAGGAAGCCCGGCGCTGCACGGAGACCGGCGAGGAGAAGGTGCTGCTCACCGCGCTGTGCGGACACGGCCACTTCGACATGGGCGCCTACGACCGCTACCTCGCCGGTGACCTCGTCGACTTCGCCTACCCGACCGAGAAGGTCGACGAGGCCCTGACCCGCCTGCCCGACGTCGGCCTGTAGGAGCCGCCCGCAGGGGGTGCGCTAGGACCCCAGGGCGGTGCGGGCGCGCTCCACCAGGCGGGTCAGGTCGTCGGGTCCGCTGACGGCGTACTGGACCGCCCGCCGGCGATGGTCGCGCAGGCTGCGCAGGTCACCGACCGCCTGGGCCCGCACGAGCGTGGCGAAGTCGTAGTGGCGCCCGGGCACGTCCGGGCCGCCGGTGGGAGCGTCCACGATCTGCAGCGCCGCGACGGTGGCGGGCCCGCCCTTGTGGAGCTGGCCCGTGGAGTGCAGGAAGCGCGGGCCCCAGCCGAAGGTGGTGGCGACCGTGGTGCGGGCGCGCACGAGCTCGCGGAGGGCGGCGAGCGGCGCGGCCCAGTCCGGCCCCGGCGGCAGGTAGGCCTGCAGGGACAGGTAGTCGCCGGGCTCCAGGCCGGTCAGCAGACCGGCGACGTCGCCCTGCTCGGGCTCGGGCAGCGCCCCGCCGGCGGCCTCGGCCAGCACCGCGCGGGTGTTGGTCTTGGACTCGGTGACGTTGGGCTCGTCGAAGGGGTTGACCCCGAGCAGGGCGCCGGCCAGCGCCGTCGCGATCTCCCACTGCACGAAGGCGCCGCCGACGTCCTCGCGGTCGGTGAGGTCCAGGGTCAGCACCGGGTGGCCCGCGGCGGCGAGCGCACCGGCGTCGGGGCCGGCACCGGCGAGGGTGCAGACGACGAACGCGCGGTCCTCGCCGTACGCCTCGGGGGCCCCGAGGGACTCGCCGACGACGGGGACGACGCCGACGCCGTCCTTGCCGGTGGACTCCGCGACGAGCTGCTCCACCCAGTCGCCCAGGGACGCGAGCGCGTCGGGCAGCAGCAGGGTGAGCTTGTCGCGGCCCGTCCGCGCCAGTCCGCCCATGAACGCCGCCAGCTGCGCGGCAGGGTTCCCCGCGAGCGGGACGCTGGGCGTGCAGCGCGCGTTCATCGCCGCACCCGACGCCCACACCCGGTCGATGTCCACGCCGAGGAGCGCGGCGGGCAGCATGCCGAACATCGAGAGCGCGGAGTAGCGCCCCCCGATGTCGGCCCGGTTGGTCCACACCGCACGCCATCCCTCGTCGCGCGCCTGGGTCTCAAGCGCCGACCCGCCGTCGGTGATCGCCGCGAGGTGGCGGTGGTCGGGCACGACGGCGCCGGCGCGGGCGGCGAAGGCCCGCGTCTCCTCGGTGCCGCCCGACTTGCTGGACACGAGCACCAGGGTGGTGGTGAGGTCCGCGGGGTCCAGGGCGCGGGCCACCGCGACCGGGTGGGTCGAGTCGAGCACGGTCAGCGCCGCGCCGTCGGTCTGGCCGGCGAACACCCGGGCGAACAGCTCCGGGGCCAGGCTGGAGCCGCCCATGCCCGCCAGGAGCACGCGGTCAAGGCCTGAGGCGCGCACCTCCCGGGCGAACGCCGGGAGCTGCTCGCGCCACTCGGGGAAGCCGCCGACGACGTCGAGCCAGCCGAACCGCTCCACGATCGACTGCTGGGCGCCGGGGGAGCGGGTCCACAGGGCCGGGTCGCGGTGGTACAGGCTGCTGACCGCGTCGAGGTCCGCCAGCTCGGCCATGGCCGCCTGGACGGGCTGGAGCTGCAGGACGGACTGGTTGTCGCTCATGCGCGGAGCCTACCTGTGGCAGGCTGGCGCTCTCACACGGCCGGGAGGCGGGGCGCATGCGGGTGGCGCGGTGGCGGGACGCCGCGGGGGAGTGGGTCGGCACCCTGCACGGCACGCAGGTGCGGCCGGCCGCCCGGGTGGGGGGGGCGGCGGAGGGCGACGCTGCCGTCGTCGCCCTGGCCATGGCGGGCGGGCCTCCGGACGCGGCGGGCCCGGCCGTCCCCGTCGCTGCGGTGCAGCTGCTGGCACCGGTCCGGCAGCCGCCGTCGATCCGCGACTTCTCGGCGTTCGAGCAGCATGTGGCCACCGTCCGCGGCGCGCGGGGGCTGCCCGTGCCCGACGAGTGGTACGAGCTGCCCGTCTTCTACTTCTCGAACCCCCACGTCGTCCACGGGCCCGGGACGACGGTGGGCCGTCCCCGCACGGCCCAGCTCGACTACGAGCTCGAGGTGGCGGCGGTCATCGGTCGGGAGGGGCGTGACCTCGACCGGGCGGCAGCCCTGGACGCGATCGCCGGCTACACGGTGCTCAACGACCTGTCGGCCCGGGACGTGCAGGCGCGCGAGATGCGCGCCGGGCTGGGACCGTCCAAGGGCAAGGACTTCGCCAGCGTGCTCGGTCCCGTGCTGGTCACCCCCGATGAGCTGGGGGGCACCCGTGAGCGACCCAGCGCCACGATGGTCGCACGGGTGAACGGGATCGAGTGGTCGCGTGGGGAGCTCGCCGACCAGCACCACACGTTCGCCGAGATGATCGTGCACGCCTCCCGTGACAGCCGCGTGGTCCCGGGCGACGTGATCGGGTCGGGCACGGTGGGCACCGGCTGCATCCTGGAGCTGTCGTCGGTGCACGGCGACGCGTGCTACCCGTGGTTGGCCCCCGGCGACGTGGTCGAGCTGGAGGTCGCCGGCATCGGCGTGCTGGAGACGACGATCACGTAGCCGGTTACCCTGCAGGCAGGAAGGGGGCGCCGACGATGCCGTACTACCGCCGTGTGGGAGAGGTGCCCCGCAAACGCCACACCCAGTTCCGACGACCCGACGGTGGCCTGTACGCCGAGGAGCTGGTCGGGGCGGACGGCTTCTCCTCCGATGCCGCCCTGCTGTACCACCGCCAGATCCCGACGGCGATCGTCGCGGCCGAGCCGGAGACCGCCGGCCCGGACGGCCTCCTGGCGAACCACCCCCTGAAGCCCCGCCACCTGCGCACCCACAGGCTGCGGATCGTCGGGGACGCGGTCCGGGGGCGTCAGCTGCTCATGGCCAACGACGACGTCCGGCTCTCCTACGCGGCGGTCGACGCCACGAGCCCGCTGTACCGCAACGCCGTCGGCGACGAGCTGGTGTACGTCGAGTCCGGGACGTTGACCCTGGAGAGCAGCTACGGGCGGTTGGTGGTGGGCACCGGGGACTACGTGGTGGTCCCGGCCTGTGTGACCCACCGGTGGGTCCCCGAGCCGACCGGGACGCCGTCGCGGCTGCTGATCGTGGCGGCCGCGGGCCACATCGGCACCCCGGACCGCTACCTCACGCGGCGCGGGCAGTTCCTGGAGGCCGCCCCGTACCACGAGCGCGACCTGCGCGCCCCGGAGGAGCCGTTGGTGGTCGAGGCCGGCGAGACCGACGTCCTGGTCGCCCACCGCGGCGGTGTGACCCGCCTGACCTACGCCCACCACCCGTTCGACGTCGTGGGATGGGACGGGTGCCTGTACCCCCACGCCTTCAACATCGCCGACTTCGAGCCGATCACCGGGCGCATCCACCAGCCTCCGCCGGTCCACCAGACGTTCGCCGGGCCACGGTTCGTCGTGTGCAGCTTCGTGCCCCGCAAGTTCGACTACCACCCCGAGGCGATCCCCGCGCCCTACAACCACGCCAACGTCGACTCCGACGAGCTGCTGTTCTACGTGGGCGGGGACTTCATGAGCCGCAAGGGTGCGGGCATCGAGCTCGGGTCGATGACGTTGCACCCCGCCGGGTTCACCCATGGTCCCCAGCCCGGCAGCGTCGAGGCCTCCATCGGCAAGGAGTCCACCGACGAGACCGCGGTCATGCTCGACACCTTCCGCCCGCTGCTGCTCGCGCCGGCCGCGCGGGCGTGCGAGGACGACGGCTACCCGTGGTCGTGGGCGCGCGGCCTGGCCGGTGACGAGCCGGCGCCGCCGGAGTCCATCGCCTGACGTCGCCTGTCCGTCGCCTGTGCGTCGCCGGACCCGCGTCGCGTTTGCACAGCGACGGCTGCGAGGTCGAGCCGGGCGATGAGTGCGGGCTCGATGACCAGCTCGCCGTCGAGGCGCCCGGCCGGCGCTCGCAGCCGCCAACCGATCGGCGTGTCGACGTACACCCGAGGCTCGCCGTCCTCGGCGCGCACGATGATCACGGTGCGGGCGACGCGCGCCGTGGGCCCGGCGGGGGTTCGCGTCAGGGTCGCGGTCGTCATAGCTGTGTATTCGGCGCCGACGACGCTGCGGTTGAGTCCCAGGACGGAAAGTTCGCCGGACGTACACGCTCAGGGACCCAGGAGCACCCAGGCGACCCAGCACGCGATCATCACCGTGCCGATGCCGAACTCGACCAGGGCGGCCAGCCCGAACCCCGTCAGGACCCCCACGGTGACCCGCCACGCCGCGCGGGTGTCATGGAGCCGGGCGGTCTCGGCGAGCCACACGCCCGCCACCGCACCGATCGGCAGCCCGAGCACCGGGATGACCACCATCCCGGTGACCGCGCCCGCCAGGCCGGCCAGCAGGCTGGTGGTCGGCGCACCGCGGGTGGCGCCCCCGCGGGTGGGCAGGGCGAACTGCGCGATCGTGCCGACGAGGGCGAGGACGGTCATGGCGGTGAACGCCGCGGTGCCGACGGCGCCGAACCCGGCGATCAGCCCATAGGCGACGGCCGCCACCCAGATGACGGCCAGCCCCGGCAGGACGGGGACGATCGTCCCCACGAGGCCGAGCAGCATGACCAGGGCGGTGACGGCCACCCCCAGCGCACCCATCACCCATCTAACCCTGACCCCTCAGTAGCGATCTGTACGCACCGTTGCCACGACCCAGGGCTGCTCGCAGCGGGGAGGAGGGCTCAAGGGGTCAGACGATGCCCAGCGCGATGAACGCCAGCGCGGCCAGCGTGGCGAGCATGCCGAGCTGGGAGAGCACGAAGGTGCGGGTCTGCCCCGCCATGTCCGTGCGCACGGCACCCAGCTCCTGGTGCAGCACGGCCGTCAGCCGCCCCTCGACACCTTCCATCCTTCCTTCGACCCCTTCCATGCGGCCCTCCACGCCCTCCATACGCACTTGCGTCGCGGCGGCTTGGGCGTCGATCCGTTCGACCAGCCGGTCGCGAAACTCCACCATGCGCTGGCCCAGGCCGTCCATGCGTTGGTCGAGGCCGTCCATGCGTTGGTCCAGGCCGTCCATGCGTCCCCCGAGTCGGCCCTCGCCGGCGTCGAGGTCGTCTTTGGTGGCGTGATGCCCTCGGGGCAACTGCTCGAGCAATGTCGCGGCCTCCTCCGGCCCGAGCACCTCAACGAGCCGCTGCTCCAGGCGGCGGTGCCGGGCGAGATCGTCAACAGCCATCGTGTCCTCCTGACCGAGATTCGGCAAGGGGCACGGTAGGGCGGGGGTATGACATCGGAGCGTGCGGGGTCGGCCACCCTGTGGACGGGTGGGCAGGGCGAACTGCGCGACCGTGCCGAGGGCGAGGGCCTGTCGTTACGGCTCGTCGCGTGCGATGGGCGCCAGGAACGCGTCGGGGACGGCGAACGCGGCCACCAGGGCGCGGGCATGGGGGCGCACCTCGCCGCAGAGGTCGTTCACCGCCTTGGTGATCGCCTTGCTGCGCGCAGCCGTCAGCCGGCCGTGCTCGAGGAACCACCCACGGTCGCGTTCGATCTGGTGCAGCGCGTAGAGGTCGCAGAGGCGGTCCAGGGTGGCCGCGAGCCCCGCGTCCGCACAGCGGTCGACTGCCCGCACGAACGCCTCCAGGGTCAACCGGTCCACGTGGGCCCGCGCGGCGGTCAGGACGTGGTCCTGGCAGTCGAGGAAGACCGCGAAGGAGTCCTGGCCGGCGTCGACGCCGGCCTTCATCCGCCGGGCAACCCCGGCGAGCACGTGCTCCTCGCGCCACCGGAACAGCTCCAGGTGGAGGGTGCGGTCACCGAGGGCCCCGTCGTCGTCCCGCCGGGGCACCACGCCGCGCAACGCGCCGACGACCTGGCGTGCAGCCGATCGCTCGACGAACGCCTCGACGAGCTGCCCGGTGACGAATCGGGCCATGCCCAAGGGGTTGAGGTCGCTGAACTGCTCGCTGTAGTTGGTCAGCAGGCTCTTGGCGACCAGCTGCAGCAGGACGGTGTTGTCACCCTCGAAGGTCGTGAAGACGTCGGTGTCGGCCCGGAGCGCGGCGAAGCGGTTGACCGCCAGGTACCCCTGGCCGCCGCACGCCTCCCGGCACTCCTGGATGGTGGCCGTGGCATGCGCGGTGGTCGCGGCCTTCAGGCCCGCCGCCATCGTCTCGAGCTGGCGGCGTTCCCGGTCCTCGTCGTCGCCGGTGGTGAAGATCCGATCGAGCTCGGCCACGAGCTCGCCCTGCGCGAAGTGCAGCGCGTAGGTGGTCGCGAGCGCCGGCAGCAGCCTGCGCTGGTGGGTGCGGTAGTCCAGCAGGAGGATCTCCTCGCCGTCCGGCGGGCCGAACTGCCGGCGACGCAGCCCGTAGCGCACCGCGATCGTCAGCGCGCTCTTGGTGGCGCTCAGCGCGGCCCCGGAGATGCTGACCCGCCCTTGGATCAGCGTGCCGATCATCGTGAAGAAGCGCCGGTTGGGACTGTCGATGGGGCTCGTGTACCGACCGTCCTCGGTGACGTGCCCGAAGCGGTCGAGCAGCGCGCTGCGCGGCACACGGACACGGTCGAAGCTGATGTGGCCGTTGTCGACCCCATCCAGGCCGACCTTGTCGCCGCAGTCTGTGATCGTCACCCCCTCGCAGACCGTCCCCCGGTCGTCGCGGATCGGCACGAGCAGCGCGTGCACGCCGTGCGAGGTGCCGTCCACGACCAGCTGGGCGAACACCGCCGCCATCCGCCCGTGCACGGCCGCGTTGCCGATGTAGTCCTTGAGGGCGCCTGCCCGTGGTGTGTGGACCACGAACTCGCCGGCGGCGGGATCGTAGGTGGCGGTGGTCCTCAGTCCCTGCACATTGGAGCCGTGGCCGGTCTCGGTCATCGCGAAGCAGCCCGGCAGCTCGAGGGTGGCGATGGCACGCAGGTAGCGCTCGTGGTGGCTGCGGGTGCCCAGGTGCAGGACCGCGCCGCCGAACAGGCCGAACTGCACCCCCGTCTTGACCAGCAGCGACAGGTCCCCGTGGGCGAGGGTCTCGAAGGCCGCGACGGACCCGCCGATATCGCCGCCGCCACCGAACTCGGACGGGAACCCCAGCCCGGTGTGGCCCGCTCGCGCGAGGCTGTGCGCCCAGGCGTAGACCTGTTCGCGGTACTGCGCACGGGTCATACCCGACACGGGCGCGAACTCCGGGCTGTCGAGCAGCGCGCGGCCGCGCTCGCGCACCGCCCGGTGCTCGCCGTCGAGGAACACGCGCAGCGCGCCGGCATCGGGGTCGGGTGGGCGCGCCGGTGCGGTGGCCATGACCGGCAAGGATGCCAGATGCTAGCCTGCTCGTCCGGGCCCCTGACGCTTCGATGAGGACGGTGCACCGTCGTGCCTGAGGCTCCTCCATCGATGGTCCCGTCGATCGCGCTCGTGATCCCCGTGCATGTGGGTGGCGACACGTTCCGGCGCTGTATGGCCGCTGTGGCCCGGCTGCGCCCGGCCCCGACCGAGGTCGTGGTGGTCGTCGATGGGCCGGACGTGGGCGAGAGCCGTGTGGCGCGCGCCTGCGGCGCCCGCGTGCTGTGGACGGGGGAGCGGGCCGGGCCGGCCGCTGCGCGCAACCTCGGTGTGTCGGCCACGTCCGCCGACGTCCTCTTCTTCATCGACGCGGACGTGCTGGTGCCCCAGAACGCGGTCGCCGTCGCCGCCGAGTACTTCGCGGCCCATCCCACGGTCCACGCCGCCATCGGCTCCTACGACGACGACCCGCCCGAGCGCAACCTCGCCTCGCAGTACAAGAACCTGCTGAACCACCACCGCCACCAGCGGGCACCCTTGGAGGGCCACACGTTCTGGGGGGCGTGCGGGATCATCCGCCGCGACAGCTTCGAGGCGCTCGGCGGCTTCCGCGAGGCCTACAGTCGCCCCAGCATCGAGGACACCGAGCTCGGCTACCGGCTGCGGGCTGCGGGCGGTCAGATCCACGTCCTGGCACACCTGCAGGTGGGCCACATGAAGCGGTGGCAGTGGGGTGCGCTGCTGCGCAGCGATGTCCGCGACCGCGCGCTGCCGTGGAGCGAGCTGATCCTGCTGAACCGGCATGTCGAGGCCGGCGTCGACGTCGCGGCGCGCGCCAAGGTCACCCTGACGGGCCTGTCGACCCTTGCGGCGCTCGCCGCGGTGGCCGCTCCCGCCGCCCCGGCCGCCGGGGCGGCGCTCGTGCTGCTGGTCGTCGCCGTGCTGCTCGACCGACCGCTCTGGCGCTTCCTGCGCGACCGCCGCGGTGCCGGCTTCGTGCTCAGGGTCATGCCGTGGCACGTCTTCTCCCACCTGTACAGCGGCGCGGCCTTCGGGCTCGGGGCCGTCCGGCATGTCGTGACCACGCGGCAGCGCCGGCGCGCGCGCCGTGAGGGCCGACCGCTGGCCGGCCACAGCGCAGCGCGCCTGCCGTCCGCCGATGTGCGCGTGCGGACGCCCACACCGCGCCCCTGACCTGTCCGAGCGGCCACCCCGGCGAGACAGTCGACCCCCCAACCGCGGGGCTCGACACGGCGGGTCTCCTGAGGGAAGGCACACGGATGCTCAAGGACACGACCTGGACCCGATCGATCGTTGGGGCAACGGCCGGCGTGACGCTGGCGCTGGCGCTGGCGGTGGCGGTGGCCGCAGGCGCCACCGCATCGCAGGATGACCGACCGGTGGCGTCAGGGGTCACCGTGGCCACACACGAGGCCACCGCGACGCTCGTGCAGGACGCGGGAGCGGACGTCCCGGTGGAGACCGATGCCGATGCCGTAGCAAGTGCGGAGGCGCCACCCGCGCCCGAGGCCACGGCGACGACCTCCGCGGACGCCGCCGGACGCCCCGAGGCGCCGGCGCCAGGCCCGACTGCGCCAGCACCCGCGGCCCCGCCGCCCGCTCCGCCCGTGCCCAGCCAGCCCGCTGCCTCGACACCACCCCCGGCGCCGGCGGCACCTGACGCGCCCGTGACCACCACCGCGGTGCCCCGCCAGCAACCGTCGGCCGCGGCGGTCCAGCAGGCGCTCGACGGCCTGGACGCCTACGTCGACTCGGTCTTCTCGCCCACCGCGGCGCAGGTCCAGGAAGCCGGTGATAAGGTGTGCACCGCGTTCGACGAGGGGCAGACGTTCGCCCAGGTGAAGGCGACGGCCAGCGAGCTGGTGGGCCGGGTGCCGCTGACCACCGTCCACGCCGGCGCCGACGACTACGTGGTCCGCACGGTGGTCGGGCTCTACTGCTCGGGGCACGCGCCGAAGCTGGTCTGAGGGGTCCCCTGACGCGCATGACCGTCGCAGCCTCGACCGGCGGATGGCAGCGGGCGGCCCTGGTCGGAGCGCTGCTGGCGCTGCTCACCGCGGCCTTCGTCGCTCTGCTGCCCGAACCGACCAACGGGCTGCAGTTCTTGGCCGTCCTGCTCGGCTTCATCGCCGGCGCCTACCTCGGGTTCGCGGTTGCGGACGGCACCACCCGGGCGCTGGTGGTGGAAGCTGCTGGCATCACCGTGTTCGTGAGCCTGGCCGCCGCGTCGCTCTGGTTCGTGAGCCCCGGGCTGCTCGCCGCGGGCTACGTCGCCCACGGGATCTGGGACGTGGCGCACCACCCGCGGGCGATCACCACCACAGTCGCGGGCTGGTACCCGCCCTTCTGCCTGGTCTACGACGTCCTCGTGGGCGTGTTCGTCCTGGCCTGGCTCGCGTAAGACCGCCGGCGGGTCGCCGGTCGTGCGCCCCGCCAGCGGTCCCTCAGTCGGCGAGTGTGCCCTCGGTCAGGGCCGTGAGCAGGCCACATCCGGACCCGGCGTCGGCGTGGGGGTGGGCGTCGGCGTGGGGGGGGGCGGTAGCGGCGGCAGCACGTCGGGCCCGGGGGCTCCTGGCGCTGCCTCACCACGTCATCTCCTCGCACCCCCGGTGGTCTGCGGGTTCGACCTGCAAGGTGGCGTGGTCGACGCCGTAGCGCTCGGCCAGCAGGTCGCGGGCACGGTCCAGGACCGCGTGGGCGTCGACGCCCACACCGATCATGAGATGCGCCGAGGCGACCTCCATGGCCGACGTCAGCGTCCACACGTGCACGTCGTGGACGTCCACGACGCCCTCGATGCGGGCGAGGTCCGCCTGCACCGCGGCCATCGACACGTCCGGTGGGGCCGCCTGGATGAGGATCCGCAGCGCTTGACCACCCAACCGCCACGCACGTGGCAGCACGAAGAGCGCGATGCCCGCGCCGATCAGGGGGTCGGCATAGGTCCACCCGGTGACCGCCACGACCACGGCCGCGACGATGACCCCGACGGAGCCGAGGGTGTCGGCCAGCACCTCCAGGTAGGCGCCCTGCACGTTCAGGCTCTCCTTGGCGCCCTCCCGCAGCAGCGCGAACGCCACCAGGTTGGCCGCCAGCCCGACGAGGGCGACGACGAGCATCGGCACGCCCATGACCTCCGGTGGCGCGGAGAACCGCTTGGTCGCCTCGTACAGCACGTACAGCGCGACGCCGACGAGCAGGACGGCGTTGGTCAAGGCGGCGAGGATCTCCAGCCGGTACACACCGAAGCTGTGCTGCGGGCGCAGCGTCACGCGCTGGCTCGCCTGGATGGCCGCCAACGCCATGGCCAGCCCGAGCACGTCGGTGGCCATGTGCCCGGCGTCGGCCAGCAGCGCCAGCGAGTTGGTGAGCAGCCCGCCGACGAGCTCCACGACGAAGAACGCGAGCGTGATGGCGAACGCCCACGCCAAGCGGCCGCGGTACCGTGCGCCGGCACTCAGTGCCGCCGCTGCACTCCCGTGCGCGTGACCGGGCTCGTGGTCGCGCATGAGCGCAGGGTACCCGTGGCCGGCTCCCGTGCTGCACGCTCGGAGCGGCGGCGGTCTGGCCCTGCCCTTTGGTTGGACCCCCCGTCGGGTCCTTGCCGGCCCGGGCCGGCGTCGGCTTGCCGGCACGGATCGGTGGGTATCGCAGAGGTATGAGTTCGGCGACTCCGACCGTCCCCGGGTATCTGGTGCTTGCCGCCGGGGACGCGGGCCGCACCGACGGGCAGGCCGTCCGACAGGTCCTGGAGGTGCTCGCGGCTGCCGCCCCGACCGAGCTGCGACAGACGGCCGATCACCAGGACCTGGAGACCGCCCTCGACGATCTGGGCGGCCGGCGCCTTGTGGTCGCCGGTGGTGACGGCTCCGTGCATCTGGTGGTCACCGCCTTGCTCGCACGGGGGCAGGCCGCATCGACCCCGGTCGGGTTGGTCCCGCTCGGCACCGGCAACGACCTTGCCCAGGGCGTCGGGCTGCCGCTTGATCCCCGGCAAGCCGCCAGCCGGGTGGTCGCCGGTCACGTGCGCGCCCTCGACGTCCTGCGAGACAGCGAGAACGTCGTGGTCAACGCGGCGCACGCCGGTTTCGGCGTGTTCGCGGCCCGGCACGCGCAGCGCTTGAAGCCGGTGCTCGGGGTGCTCGCGTACCGCCTGGGCGCGGTGTGGGCCGGGGCTGCTGGAGCGGGCGTTGCGGCCACCGTGGCGGTCGACGGCCGGACCGTCTGCGAGGACCAGTCCGTGCTGCTCGTCGCGGTCATGAACGGCTCGTCCATCGGCGGCGACACCCCGCTGTGCCCGCCGGCCGACCCCGCCGACGGCCTCCTGGACGTGCTCGTCGTCACGGATCGAAGCCGCGGGCAGCGGGCGGCGTTCGGCCTCGCGGTGTCCCGCGGCAGGCACATCGGCCTTCCCGGCGTCACCCACCGCCAGGGCCGCCAGGCCAGCGTCCGGCTGGCGCAGGACAGCTGGAACATCGACGGGGAGCTCACGGGTAGCGCAGCGGCGCGGGAGTGGCAGGTGCAGACCGCCGCGTGGCAGATCGTCGCCTGACGAGCATGTGCCAGGCGCCGCTGGAGCTAGGCGAAGCCACGCGGTAGGTCGTCTGCACCGCGTTGGGGGTCATCGACAGCTCGGTGACGCCGAGCGCGACGAAGGCCGCGGCGGCACGCGGTTCCGCGGCGGCCTCGCCGCACACACCGACCCAGGCCCCGTGCTCGGCGGCGGCGGCGCACACCGAGGCGACGAGGCGCAGCACGTCGGGGTCGAAGACGTCGGGGATGCCGGCGACGTCGGCGTTGAGGCGGTCGGCGGCGAAGAGATACTGCAGCAGGTCGTTCGTCCCGATGGACAGGAAGTCCACGCGGGCGGCAAGCCGACGGGCGGCCAGCGCCGCGGCCGGTAGCAGGCGGCCTGCTCGTCGACCGTCGGGGCGTCGGTCGAGTCCAGGAAGAGGAACTCGGTGCGCACCAAGCCGCTGCCCTGCGCGCCGGCGGTCCGCGCCCGGTCGAGTGCGCTGGGGTCGTTGACGTTGGCGGCCAGCTCGACGTGGACGCCGTCGGCGGTCTGGCCGGGCAGGTCACGCAGGTTGGTGAGCTGCTCGCGTCGTTCGGTCTCCGCGTCTGCCCGTGTGGCGTAGCGGATCCTGTCGGCGTCGTCTGGCTCCACGAGGATCTCGCCGCTGCTGCCGTCCACGGCCAGGAGGACCCCGGCGTGGATCTGGTCCAGGATCCCCGGGACGCCCACGCCCGCCGGGATGCCGAGGGGCCGCGCGAGGATCGCCGCGTGGCTGGTGGGTGACCCGGCCTGGCAGACGAGCCCGGCGACGAGATCCCGGGGCAGCTCGGCCGTATCCGACGGCGCGAGGTCGTGGGCGAGTGCGATGCAGCGCTCGGTGGGCACCGGGCGGGTCGCTCCGGTGAGGATGGTGACCACCCGGTCGGCGACGTCGTCGAGATCCGCCGCGCGGGCGGACAGGTACTCGTCGGCCGAGGCGGACAGCCCCGCGCATCCCGTGGCCGTGCACCAGGCTGGACGAGCGTGACGAGGTCCCGCTGCGTAGCAGGGCCGGCGTCGTCAGGCGACGTCCCCCGGGGCGCGGGTTGCGGCACCCGAGACGTGCGGCGAGGTGGGCAGGACCAGCGGCCCCTCCGGATAGCGGAAACGCTCCAGGCGGTGGATGGTGAAGCCCGCTCGGGTGAGGGCGCCCGTCGTGTCGCGGCAGGTGTGGCAGCCACCGCCGATGCGCGGCCAGATCGTGGCGTCAAGCGCACGCTGCACCCAGGGCAGCACGTAGCCGTGCTCGGCCCGCACGTGCTCGAGAAAGCGCAGCTGCCCACCCGGTCTTAGGACCCGCCGCAGCTCGGCAAGGGCCCCGTCCACGTCGGCCACCGAGCACAGGACCAGCGCAACGACCGCGCCGTCGAACACCCCGTCGCCGGCGGGCAGGCGCTCGGCCGTGCCGTCCACGACCTTGACGGGCACAGGGGCCTCCGCTGCGGCGTGCGTGGCCTGCGCCCGCAGGTAGGGCTCGGGCTCGACCGCCACGACCCGGGTCACCGCCGGCGGGTAGTGCGCGAAGGTGGCGCCCGAGCCCGCCCCCACCTCCACGACGGTGCCCGCCAGGTCCGCCAGCAAAGCCTGCCGTCGCTCGGCCATCCCGCCGCGTTCCATGGCCGGGCAGAGGCGGGCGTAGACCCGGGCGAACAGCGGGTTGCGGACCTTCTGCTGCGCCAATGCGCCGCCTCCTCGTCGGGGCTCGTTGCCCACGCTACCCGGCCGCGGCGTTATCGAAGGCCGCAACCGGCGCGGTCGGAGCCATTGATTTACATAATGTACCTTATCGGCGATAACAGGGGGACTGAGGAGGGTTACAACGTACAGAGAGGGTCGAGCGGGCCAGGAAAGGGATGCGCCGGACCAGGTCGAAACGTATGGGGATCGGCGGCTCCCCGAAGGTTGCCGACAGCCGCCGAGCCCTGGGAGTCCGGCGGTATCCAACGGTTGACACCGGCTCCCCGTCCCCATTTGGACGGCCGAGCGTGGGCCCTGCACGCCTCACCGAACGTGAGGAGGACACCTCCGCGCGATTGGGATCCGGCCGGTGACGCCTCAGTATGGTGGGTCGCCTCCGGGATCCGGCGAGCAACCCGGTAGGCTGACTGCATGCGCTTCGAACGGATCACGGTCAGGCCCGAACGGATGCGGGGGCTGCCCTGCATTCGCGATACGCGCGTGACCGTGAGCGCCGTTCTTGGCCAGCTCGCCGCCGGTAGGAGCTTCGACGACGTCTTGGCGGACTATCCCTACCTTGAGCGGCAAGACATTCTGGCTGCCCTTGAGTATGCCGCCGCTGCGGCGGAAGAGCGAGAGATTCCCCTCACCGCGGCGGGATGAGGTTCCTGGTCGATGCGAACCTGTCACCACGGGTTGCTGAACGACTCCGGGAGGCCGGGCACGATGCGCTGCACGTCATCGATGTCGGAATGGGAACCGCTGACGACGTGCCGATCCTGCGTCGGGCCGCTGAAGCTGGCGCGGTCATCGTGACAGCCGACGCGGACTTCGGAACGCTCCTTGCGCTCGGCGGCCATGCGCGCCCCTCGGTGGTCCTCCTGCGCTCGTCGGACCATCTCATCCCTCACGAGCAGGGCGACCTTGTGCTGCGCAGCCTCGAACACATCGGCGAGGAACTGGCCGCCGGAGCGGTCGCGAGCGTGACCCCCGAGCGCATACGAGTGCGGACGCTGCCAGTCGACGACGCATCAAATGCCGACGGCTGACCAACAAGCGCACTCATTGGAAAGACAACCGCGTGGTCAGTACGGTCCCGCTGCCGAAGGACCCTGTCCCAATGAGGGCCAATCCCGGCGAGACCGTGTTCGCGCCGCGGGGGTTGGGCCGCGCTCAGGGAAGCGTTGGTCCACTACCTCCCGTGAGGGAGTCTGGGTACGATCCAGATCCCCACGAATGGGAGATGAAGCGCATGTCTAGAGCCGTCGTTGCGTCCGCGCTTCTGGCCATCGTGTTCGGTGCCGCAGCCTGTGACGGTGGCGACAGCGTGACTTCGATCGAAGAAGAATCAGGCGACCTGGACTTGAGCCAACCGGTGTTTGACACCTGGGAAGAAGCTGTCATCGCAGAGGCGGAGCGACTCAACCCCGGACTGACCGACACGCGAGTCGATCGCGTCGAGATCAGTGCGCAAGACGAGCGTGTTCGCATCCAAGCCTCGGATGGGTACTGCCGCATTTTCGGCGGCAGGTTCCATCGGAGCCAGGGCTGGCAGGCCAACGACCTTGGAGCCTGCTGAGACCCTTGAGCTTGAGGCGTCCGGTGCCTTCGTGACTTCTAGGGCGAGCGAGCCGCCGATGCTTGCCTTGGCAACGGCGCTCGGGAGCTCCTCGGTGACGTTGGCCAGACTTGGATCCGCGGAGCGGGCGAGGTCGCCCAGCAACAGCAAGGTGGTTTCACTGTCGTCGGCGAGGAGGCGCAGGATCGTGCGCTCGAGGCGGGCAAGCCGTGTGTTGATGCGAGCCAACTCCTCAGGTCAGGGAGAAGGGTGGGGCTCCCGCGAAGCCTCATCCAGTATGAAGACGCGCGGGGCCGACGAGCCCGGGCGGTATCTGGCCACGCCACGTAGATCGGGTAGAAGGCCGCTCGCTCCGGCACCACGCCATGGTGCGCTATACCGATCGGCCGCCACGTGGTGGACGGCGTCTCGGCCACATGCGTGTTGCCTGTGGCGGGGCCAGCCGCCGTTGCCAGTTGATGGCCGTCGCCTAATCGGGCACTCTGCTCCGTGAGAGTTAAATCAAGTCGCCCAGCAGCCCGAGGAGGGACGTGACGTGCGACCGCGAGCGACGTGGCGTGACGTGCTCTGGCTCACCGCGGGTGCCTTGGTCGGTGGATGGTTTCTCTGGGACGCGGCCATCCTCCTGCTCACATCCATCGCAGAGCCGTCGCCTTTTGGAGCGCTGTTCGCGGTCGCGTGGGGCACGGTTGCCTTTCTCGTGACGGCCGGCGCGTGGCCCGCACCGTGTGGGGATGCCAGCTCTCGCACGATGAGCACGGGAACGGACATCGGCCCTGCCCGCGACACGAGCGCATCGACGACCATCACGCGGCGGAGTCGACCGTACTACAGGGTGGTCCGATGCTGGAACCACGCCACCGGCGCATGGCGGGGGCCGCCGCGATGGCGGCGCTCCTGGGGCTCGTGGCACTTGCCCGGCCGTGGGGCGGGGACGGCGAGGCGCACCGGGCCACCTGCGAGCAGTTCGACGCCCAACCGGGGATCCAGATGGTCATCTGCGATGACGGGGAGATGCGCATCGACCGACGTCATTCGCTACCCGGACCCGCGACCCCGCAGGTGGAGCGCCGAGTCCAGACTTGACCCAGCGCCCGGAACCGACGTGTACCGAGACCAAAGGGAGCAGATCGGTTTGAGGGTTCCCAGCGGCCTTGTGGTTGTGGACACCGCCGCACCGCAGTTTTCGTAGTACGATAAGTTCGATGGGTGGAGGTCCACGAGTCCGCTCGCAAGCATGGGGTCGCCGACGTCGACATCGCCCATGCGATCACTCACCACCTGTATGCCGGTGTTGCTGACGACGACCAAGGTCCACCCTGGCGTGTGCTCTACCTCGGCCCGGACCGTGCGGCCAACCTGTTGGAGGTGGTGGTCGTGGAACGAGACGATGGAAGCGAGCTGGCGATCCACGTGATGAGGATGCGAAGACGTTACGAAGCGCTGTTGCCGTTCGGTAGGGGGCGTCACCATGAGTGACTCGGGGCACGACACGTCCGGCGGCGTCAAGCTAACCGCGGAGCAACTCGACGCGTTGGTTGAGGAGGCCGAACGGGGTTACGACACCGACCGGCTGCGGAGTCGTTCCCGCCGCGGTCGCCCTCCATTGGATGCGCAAGCCGCCACCGTCTTCCACGTCCGCTTGCCCCCTGCGTTGCGACACGCGCTCGAGCAAGCCGCGGATGACGAGCAGACCACGCCGAGCCAGATCGTCCGGCAGGCGCTGGCCGACTATCTGGACGAGCGGCCGGCATAGTCAGCGACGCACGGAGCAAAGAACAACGGTGCAGTCCGCTCGGGGGGCAGACCACAGTTCCGCCGATATAGAACCAGCGTTCCCGGGTGGACGCCGAGCGTCTCGGAGGCGTGGGATATCCGACGGTCGGGCCGCCGTAGTCCAAAGCCCGGGGATCCCCGGCTCTACCACGGTTCGGCAACGTTCCGGGTGTCCCGAATACGGATACCGGGGCCCGGTGCTTGGCCACACGCACCGCATGGACCAACTGCTTGGGCTGGACCCCTTGCGCGGTCGACCGAAGATCCCTTATCGGCTCCCGCTGGAGCCCGCGGGCTCCCGTGGCTCCCGCGGGTCAGGCGGCAGTGGTCGGCTCGGGACGGGGCCGTCCTCGGAGCGCTTCGGTCACGAGGCCCGCCAACTCGCGCACCGTGTGGAGGTCTTCCCCTTGGGCGGTCTCTCGATCCGCGTCCTGCATGATGAGCCGGCTTTGCAAGGCGACCGCTGCACGCTGTTCGTCGCTGCGCGCGAGGCGCGCGATGTCGACGAGCATGCGCAGCAGCGCCTCCATCACCGCCGGCTCGGCCGCCCCGTAACGGCGGATCTGATCGCAGCTCAGGGAGATGTACTCGGCGAGACCGGGGCGCGGAAGCGCGATGCGCAGGATGCCGCCGTCGTCGATGCAGAGCAGGTGGCCAAGGTGACGCCGGGCGAGTTCGCTGAGTATGCCGGTCAGGCTGCCGATCGCCTCCACGGCGGTCGTCGGGTCGTTCACGCCCGGCGATAGGGCGCGCACGGCGATGTCGACGATCTGGCGGATGCCGTAGGCCACATCCTGTTGGTGGGTGCGCTCGAAGCCCAGGGTCACCGCGCGGTCAAGTCGCTGCGCGATCGGTTCCATGTCGTCGGGTGCCGGCGTCGGCGCAGGACACCAGACCCAGGCCAGGACCCCCCCTTCGACGATCACGTCACCGATGGCCGGCCGGATGCGCACGACGAGGTCGTGCTCCATGGCCCACCCCACGCAGCCCTCGAAGGCCGATGCCTGGAGGCGTCCCGTGCGCCGAGCGGGCACCTCGACAGCATCCGTGGGCACGGGTGGCAACGACCGCTCCGGATGGTCCGAGCGTGGCCCGTACACCGACGCGATGGTGCCCATCGTCGTGTGCACCGCCTCGCGCAGGATGTGCTCGACGCGGATCGTCGTCGTGATGTGATGGATGAAGTACACCAGCATCCCGAGGCTCATGAGCGTCAGCACGATGCCGACCGTGACGGCCAGCGAGGGCACGACGGTCTCGGCAGCGCCCTGGTCCCCGTCGCGGATCATCCGCAGGACCGCCACGGCGTAGGCGAACGTGGCGAGGAACACCGCGAGCACGAGCTGGTTGCCGCGGTCGCGCAGGAAGTTGCGCATGACCCGGGGCGAGTACTGGCCGGCGGCCATCTGCAGCGCGACCACTGTCAGCGAGAACAGGACACCGGTGGTCGTGATGATCGCGCCGGCCACGGTCGACAGCAGCTCCCGCGCGCCGCTCGCACCGCCGGTGAACAGCAGCGGCTGGAGTCTGTCGGCTGTCACCTCCACATGGGAGAGCCACGTGCCCGCGACGAGGGCACCCAGCACGGCGATGGCGGGTAGCAGCCACAGTGCCGACCGCAGGGTCTCGATGGACGCGCCGATCTTGGCTCGCACGGGGGAAGGGTAGTCGATCACCCGCGCCAACATGGCGGCCTCGAGTCGTCGGGCAGCCATCTGTCCAGCGCTTCTGACACGCCGCGGTCACCCGACTTCTCGAAATTAGGCAGACATAGAGCGCCCGAGTGGGGACGCTTGCCTTGGTGGACGGAGCACGAAATGGGGGTGCCCGGGCGTTCCGTGACTCGCGCGACTTCTCGCCGACAGAAAGCAGTCCACCATGTCGACCCACCACGCCGTTCCGATCCGCCGCACGCTCACCGTCTCGGTCGCAGCCGCCCTCGCCCTCGGCGTCGCGCTGCCGGCCACGGCGAACGCCACCGACGCCACGGTGGAGGTCACCGGCGGCTCCCTGTCGATCTCGGCGCCCCCAACGAGCTGTCGACGTGGAACGCCGTGCAGCCCAACACCCTGGACCTGGACGCCGGCGGCCGCGCGAGCGTCACCGTGACGATCACCGTGCCCAGCGACGCCGCACCAGGCGAGCGCTACGCCGTGGTGTGGGCCGAGGTCCGCTCCGACGCATCCGACAGCGGAGTCGAACAGGTCAACCGTGTCGGCATCCGCCAGTACCTGTCGGTCGGGCCGGGCGGGCCGCCCGCCGCGGACTTCACCGTCGACGCGCTGACCGCGCGGCGCTCCCCCGACGGGTCACCGCTGGTCCTGGCCACCGTGCGCAACACCGGCGGGCGTGCCCTGGACATGGCTGGCGAGCTCGAGCTGCTCGACGGTCCCGGGGGGCTGCGCGCCGGCCCCTTCCCCGCCAGCCTCGGCTCCACCCTGGCGATCGGCGACAGCGGGCAGGTGACCATCCCGCTCGACCAGCAGGTCCCCGACGGGCCGTGGGAGGCGGCGATCACCCTGCGCAGCGGCCTGCTCGAACGCAGCGCGCAGGCGACCCTCACGTTCCCGCGCGCCGGTTCAGCGACCCCCGTGTCGATCGCGCCACCGGAGGCCCGGTGGCCCTTGCTCGTGCTGGGCGGCCTGCTCATCCTCCTGTTGTTGGCCCTCGCCCTGTGGGCCATCACCCGGCGCCGCCGGCGCGCCACCCCGCCCGACCACGACCCCGCCGGGGAGCGCGAGCTGGTCGCGACGAGCGGGCCTGTGGCGCCTGACCCAGGGTCCGACACCCGAACAAACTCGCGGTCCTGACCCCTGGCGAGTGTCATTGAGCGGACGGTGCGGTGCCGTCGCTACCATCGCCCTCATGACACGACTCGACTCGCCGATCCCCCGCTTCCACCTCGCCGTACCGGTCCACGACCTGGCAGCCGCGCGCCGCTTCTACGGTGCGCTGCTCGGGCTGGCGCACGGCCGCAGCACCGACACCTGGGTGGACTGGGACATGCACGGCCACCAGGTGGTCACCCACCTCGCGCCCTTCGCGGCCGAGCCCGTGCACAGCCCGGTTGACGGGCACGACGTCCCGGTGCCGCACTTCGGCCTGATCCTCTCGATCCCGGCGTTCCACCAGCTGGCCGAGCGAGTGCGCGCAGGCGACGTCGAGTTCGTCATCGATCCCCATGTGCGGTTCGAAGGGCAGCCCGGCGAGCAGTGGACGATGTTCCTGCTCGACCCGTCCGGCAACGCCCTCGAGTTCAAGGCCTTCGCTGACGACTCCCAAGTCTTCGCGGTCTGACGCGGAGATCCGGGCCAGCCGGACGCTGCAATAGTCGCCGGCCCCTCGCCTGCACGTCCCCGCGAACCGTTTCCGCGCACGGCGGCCCGGGCATTGGGTAAGGGGTCGGAGACTCCTCCGGCCGGTCGCAACACAAGCCATCAACTGCTGGAGCTTCCCCCATGACTGTGCGCCCTCTGACGCCGACCCAGGCGAAAGGCGGCCTCCTGCACGTTCTCGTTGTCCTCTGCGCCACGCTCTGCGCCACGGCACTCGCCCTCGCGCTGCTGCCCGTGCCCGCCGAGGCGCAGGAGGATGGCGGGGTGACCCCGGCCCGCGTTCAAGGCGAAGACCGTTTCGACACGGCCGCGCGCATCGCCGGCCTCACCTTCGACCAGGCCCGCGTGGCGGTGGTCGTGACGGGGCGGGACTTCCCCGACGCGCTGGCCGGCTCGTTCGCGGCGGGCCGACTCAACGGCCCCGTCCTGCTCGTCGAGCCCGATCACGTGCCCGAGACGACCCGGGCCACCCTCGCCGACCTCGGCGTCGAGGTGGTGGTCATGCTCGGCGGCTCCGGCGCGATCGGGCAGGAGGTGCGCGACGCGCTGCAGGACGAGGGCTACGCGGTCGAGCGGATCAACGGGGAGAACCGCTACGAGACGGCGGTGGCGGTCGCTCGCCAGTACGGCGCCGATGCCGATGCGCTGCTCGATGGTGACCGCACCGCGATCCTCGCCACCGGCGAGGACTTCCCCGACGCCCTCAGCGCGGGCCCCGTCGCCGCGAGGGCGCAGCTGCCGCTGCTGCTCACCCCGCGGGGAGGCACCATGCCGGTCGTCACCGATGCGCTGGTCCGGCTCGGCATCGAGCGCATCGTCGTGGTCGGAGGCGACGCCGCGGTCAGCGACGCGGTCGTGCAGGCCTACCGCGACGCGGGGTACGCGGTCGAGCGTTGGGCCGGCCGGGGACGCACCGCCACGGCGGCGGACGTGGCCGACAACGCCGTCGCCCGCCTGGGCTTCTCCCCCGCGGCGGTCTTGCTCGCCCGGGGGGACGAGTTCCCCGATGCGTTGACCGCCAGCATGCACGGCGCCAAGCTCGCAGCCCCGATCGTGCTGGCCCGCACCCCGGGGACCCTGTCACAGTCCACCGCGGATTGGCTCGGAGGCTCCTGCCCCGGCGTCGGTGTGGTCCGTGCCCTGGGCGGGGGCGCGGCGATCGAGCCGGGCACCCTCGACGCCGCGGTGACGGTGGCCGAGCAGTGCCTGGGCGCGCAGGTGGAGATCGCCCGCTTCAGCACCCCCCTCCTGGGGGTCCCCGACCGCACCCACAACCTTCACCTGGCCGCCGACTACCTCGATGGCGATGTCATCGCCTCCGGCGCCACCTACTCCCTGAACCACGACGGCATCGGCCGGCGCACCCAAGCCCGGGGGTACCGCCTGGTCGAGAACGGGTGCATCGGCGCGGGCGGTGAAGCGGTCGACTGCGTCGGTGGCGGGGTCAGCCAGATGGGCACGACCTTCATGAACGTCGCCTGGTTCGCCGGCATCGACCTCGTCGAGTTCCGCCAGCACAGCCTGTACTTCTCGCGCTATCCGGTGTGCCACGAAGCCACGCTCAGCTGGGGATCCCTCGATGTGGTGGTGCACAACAACTCGCCCTACGCCATCACCATCGACACGTTCTACGACGAGGGCATCCTGGGCGTGCGCTTCCTGGGCCAGGAGTGGGCACAGGTCCAGTCCTTCGCCGAACCGCAGACCCCGCCGGGCTCCGGGTCGTTCACCTCCCAGTGCGGCCGGACGATCACCTATCCCGACGGCACCAGCGACAGCGAGTCCTACACGTGGACCTACGAGGGGGTGGGCTTCTGACGGAGTCGCCTGGCCCGGGCGCTCGGCGGGACGACCATGGCGAATCCGCTACTGGACCAGGACGCGGGGGCCGCACTCCTGGTGCCAGGCGGTGACGTCGGCGCCGGCGAGCTCCGCGCCCAGCAACGACAGCGCCGGGTCGAGCACCTCGTCGTACAACCCGCTCAGCAGGCCGTTCGACAGGGTCTTGATGTTGGCGACCGTGCCGGTGATCGCGCTGAGCAGCGTGCTCGACAGGGAGAGGCCGAGCAGCTGCTCGTAGACGTGGAGGTCGGCCAGCAGCGCGGACTTCGGGTCGCTCGAGAAGGCCATGTGCTGGGTGTTGTCCCAGTCGAACGGGCCCGTGAAGTCCAGGGCGGCCGTCTCGCTGGCGCCCACCGTCACGTCCGCCCGGCCGTACACGTCCGCCACGTTGCCGAGCAGGAGCGTCCGCAGCCCCACGAGCCTGACCGCCCCGGTGGGCACCGTGTCGTTGATGAGCTGGGTGTCGGTCGGGTTGGCGATCGCCAGGTTGACACCCTCGGTGTGGACGTCGGTGGTCAGCTGGCCGGGGTCACCGCAGCGGTTGGCGGTCAGCGCCGCGGTGCCCTCGGCCGCGCCGACGTACAGCGGTAGCTGCAGAGCGGCGTCCGCCAGCAGCGGACTGATCAGCGCCGAGGTGAGGTTCACCGAGTTGTTGACCGCGAGGCGCACCTGGGCGGAGTGGGCTTCGGTCACCCACTCGCCGCCGTCCATGCGGGCGGGACCGATGGCGATATCGGGCGCTTCGATGACCACCAGCCGCAGCGTCGAGCTCGCCAGGTCGCCGCCGGTCAGGGACGGCAGGAAGGACCCGACGTCGAGGGTGACGGCGTTGTTCTTGTTCGCCATCTGCGCGGCGGCCATCAGCATCGTCAGCGCGTTGACCTCCGCGTCGGCGGCAGCGTCGCCGGTCACGAAGCCGCTGGCGACCGTGAGGATCTCCCCGAGCACGAACCGGTTGTGCTGCGCCTGGTTGGTACCGAGGCTGGCGATGACGCCGAGCGCGTCCGCGGTCAACCCGATCGTGTCGGGGTTGGCGTCGGCGAACGCCTGGGCGAGGGTCTTGACGCTGACCTCGGTCGCGAGCAGCTCGTCGATCCCGCCGGCTCCCACGCCCAGGTGGGTCGCCAGGACCCCGATCGGCACGTCCAGGTCGGCGATGCCGTTGTAGTGCGCCGCGGTCAGGCCCAGGGACGTCCCGAGCAGCCCGGACAGCAGCGGGTCGATCAGGGCGCTCTTCTTCGAGTCGAGGGAGGCAAGCCCGGTGCCGATGGCGATGCCGGCGATGTTCTCGGTGCTGGCGACGGCGGTGACGCTGATCGGCCGGCCACCGGGCATGAAGGTGAACCCGACGGTGTCGGAGGCGACCACCCGCACGGCGTTGGCCGCCACCGTGCCCGCCGAGAAGGAGCCGGTCTCGGCGTCCCAGCGTCCCACGTGGGTGACCAGCGTGCGGTCCCCGTCGGGCACGAAGTCGTTGCTGGCGGCGCTGGCCAGCGCGAGCTGCTCCGCGCCCGCCTGGGTGTCGGCGAAGCCCCCGGCGAACAC
>JBBDQS010000087.1 GCA_040905805.1 Egibacteraceae bacterium
ACCCGGCACAGCGGTGAATCGCCTCCGCTGGCGCTCCGGCGATTCACGGGTCAGGTGCTGGCGTCGCCATCCGGTTCGGGCATGACCACGAGCCCTTCCCGCTCGGCGGCGTCGGCCAGGCGGGCATCGAGGCAGACGAAGCGCAGCGGTGCGTCGAGGTGCTCGTTGACCAGCGACGCCGCAGCCAGCTGAGCGGCGTCGGCGGCTCGCAGCGGATGGCGTGCCAGCAGGGGGATCGCCCGCGCCCGCACGGCGAGCACGTCGCTGACCTCGTCCCAGGCCGCCGCGAGCGCGGCGAACCGTGCCAAGACCAGTCGGCGCTGGGACCGCGTGAGCGCACCCTCGCGCGCGCGACGTTCGACGGCGCTGATGATCTCCACTCCAGACCACGCCCAGGTGACGATGGCTGGATCCTTCGTCGCCCACGTGCGAACGGCCTCGGTGTGGGGCTCCCGCACCACGATCGGCACGAGCGCCGACGCGTCCCAGTACCTCACTGCCGGTCGGCCCGCTCTGCCTCCAGCGCCTCAAGGACACTGGAGGGCAGCTCCAGGGGCGGCGCCTGCAGGATCTCCGACAGATCGCACTGCCCGGATCGCACGATCCCCGCCTGCAGGAGGCGCTGGCGCCGCTGCTCGTCAGCGGCATCCGCGCTTGCCGGAAGCCTCGACAGGCGGGCTACCGGCACGCCTCGATCGAGGACCTGGACCTCCCCGCCGCGGCGCACCTCTCGCAAGTAGCGGGAAAGGTTCGCCTTCAGCTCGGACACGGACACGGTGTGCATATGACCAGAATAGTCATCACCATAGGACCAGACAAGTCGTGTGGTGCGGCGGTGTCTCGAGCACTGTGACTCAGCCCGAGCGGCCCGCCAGGGCCGCCGGCGCCGGCGCCCGACCGGGCAGCATGCTCGCGGCGATCTCGCCGAGCAGGCCCTCGCCCACCCGGGCGTCCAGGTCGATCAGCTGCGGGCCCGACCACACGCCGGGGCTGCGGGCGATCTGCAGGTCGAGGGTGGCCAGCCGGCGCCAGCGCTGCACCGGGTTGGCGGTCAGCGCGAGGCTCTGCAGGCGGGCGCGGGGCACGAACGCGGTCCGGCGCACGAACAGGCCCGACCGGGCGACGACGAACGCGTCGAGCTCGGCGTGGCCGAGCGCGCGGTGGGAGCCGATCGCCATGGCCACGGCGGGCAGCGCGAGCAGGGCGACCAGCAGCCCCGTGGCGTCGAACAGCCAGACTGCCGGCGCCGTGAGGACCGCCACCGTGGTGACCGCCCGTGCGACCCGGCGGGTGCGGGCGCGCCGGGGCATCGGGGTGAGCGCGACGGTCGCCAGCTCCGCGGTCTGGAGGACCTCCGCGGCCAGGGCGAAGGCCTCGCCGCGCCGGCCGAGGGGCAGCAGCATGCCGGTGTCGCGCCCCTCGCCACCGGAGTGGCCCGCCACGTCGACCTTCACCGCTGCGAGGCCGAGCATGCGGCGCACGAGGTTCTCCTCGACGCGCACCGCCTGCACGCGCCGCAGCGGCAGCGTGTTCGAGCGCTGCTCGAGCAGCCCGCGGTGGATGCGCAGGGTGGCGTCCTCGCGTGTCAAGGTGAAGTCCCAGTACGCCAGGACCGTGGCGACGATCGACAGGACGAACGCGCCCACCAGGGCGATCGCGGCAACGGCCACGAAGCCGCGCGTGCCGAGCAGGGCAGGCGCCCGCTGCAAGAGCTCGTCGATGCGGTCGGAGAACGCCTGCTGCAAGAACCCCAGCAGGGCGGCGGCGACGCCGACCCTCCCGCCCGTCAGCCCCGCGGCGAGGAGCCGGTCGGGCGCGAGGTGGGCCAACCGCGTCGGGGGGGTGGCGGTCCGTGCCCGCTCGGGGTCGGGCGCCCCGCCGTCAGGCGGCTCGTCGGCGACCCGGTCGCGTCGTCGCAGCAGGGCGGCGCGCAGCCGCTGGCCATCCGCGATGGCCAAGGCGTCCAGCCGGCCTTCGGTCTCACCACCCCCGATCGCCTCGACGCGCACCTCCACGACCCCGAGGATGCGGTGGCGCAGCTTGCGCGCCAGGTCCACCGTCTGGATCCGCTCCAGGGGGATGACCCGCCGTTGCCGCTGCAGGAGGCCCTGCTCGATGATCAGCGCGTCCTCCTCGACGCGCCAGGTGAACCGCAGGTAGCGCACCACGCTCGCGATGGCCGACGCGCCGAGGAGGGCGCCTGCGAAGGGCGGTGACAGCGCCCCCGCGACCATCAGCACGAGCAGCGGTCCGACCTGGCCGAGCGGCCAGATGAGCATGACCGCCGGGTGCAGGCGGCTGCCGGTGCCGGGCGCGTCACCGGGACGGTCCGACCCGTCGGGGCCCGCGGGGCCGTCGGTCGGCGGCGGCGGCACCTGGGGGAACTCAGACGCTGGCGTCATCGTCGGGCTCGACCTCGGCGAGTCGTTCGCGCAGCCGCTCCGCCTCGGTGGCGTCGAGGCCGGGTAGCCGCCCCGATGTGCCCAGCGCGGCGGTGTGCACCACCAGCTGGGACAGGCCGAACAGCCGGTCCAGCGGCCCCTGGCGCGTGTCGACGAACTGCAACCGGGAGAAGGGGATCACGCTCACGGTGACCCACAGGACCCCGTGGCGGATCCACAGGTCGGCGGGACGCAGGGCATAGCGCCACCGGCGGTAGCGCAGCACCGGGACGATGGCGGCGAGCAGGCCCCCGACGAGCAGGACCGCGCCCGTCAGCAGCCCACGGCGCAGCGGGAGCGGCGCGAACAGGTCGACGAGGCCGGCGACGATCCCGATCGGGACGACGACGCCCGCCCCGGTGACCCACCAGAGGGTGCGTGCCCGGGGGTCGAGGGGCATCAGCTGACCGGTGTCCTGGGCCGGCGGTGACGGGTCGGACGAGGCGTCCTCGGCGGGCGAGGTCACGCCGGCCATCTCGTGGGAACCAGGCTGCATGCGGCCCAGAGTAGTCTCCGGACCGGACGCCCGACGCGAGGCCGCAGATCCTCGTGCGCGCATCCACCTCGACGAGTCGGGCACCAAGCGCCTTGCGCGTCAGACTGCCCGACAGGGCCAGTTCAGGTCAGTGGTCGAACACGCGGCGCACGGGAACCGTGAAGCCCGGCAGGAGCGGTGAGCTCAGCTCGTCGTCGCCGGACAGCTCGAGGGCGACGTCGAAGCCGGTCGCCTCCTGCGAGCGGCGGAAGATGATCACGCTGTCCGCGGCGGTGTCAACCAACCACAGCTCCGCGGCCCCGGCCGCCTCGTAGGTCTGGCGTTTGGCACCGAGGTCGAAACGCCACGTCGAGGGGGAGCGCACCTCGACGAGAAGATCGGGCGCGACCTCGAGCCGCTTGGCGTCGCGGTCGGGTAGGCGCTGCTCGCGCATCCACCAGACGTCCGGTGCGTAGAGCTCCTCGCCCAGGCGCACGTCGACGGGGAGCGCCACCAGGCCCCGCCCGGGCTCGGCCTCCACCCACGCGAGCAGCAGCGTGTAGATACGACCGAGCACGAGCTGGTGGAGCAAGGACGGGTGGTTCAAAACCACCTCCCCACGGATCAGCTGGGTGCCCCTGGGCCAGTCGCGGGCCAGGAACTCCTCGACGCTCATGCGGGTGGCCACCGCCATAGGGACACGATATCGGTTCGCGAGTGCCCGTCCATGGCCCCCTCCACAGGCCCGCAGCGGGCGGGGGCGCAGGTGCTGTCGCCGCCCCGGCGGGTCTGGCCCTGGTTGGCGGCGCTGACCGCGCTCCTCTGAGGTCTTTGGCGGCCCGCGCTCGCGATGAGCCAAGGCCCCGTGGCGCAGGCCGTTCTCTGGCCGACGGTCCAGGCGATCCGCGCGAGCGTCGAAAGCGGTGAGTACGCCTCGGCGAGCGAGGTCGTGCGGGATGCGCTGCGTCGCTGGTAGGGACAGAGGGCGGAGGACGCGGAGCGCCTCGACGCCGTCCGGGCGCGCATCCGTCATCCCTCGACGACCCGCGACCGAGCCTGAGCGAAACCGAGGTCGACGTCGAGCTGGCCCCGTCCGGCGGCGATGCGGCGGCTTGAGGTCGTCTTATCTTATCGGCCCGAGGCTGTCGCCGAGCTCCAGGAGATCTTCCGGTACGCGCGGCGCCGAAGCCAGAGCCGGGCGGTCGTTGCCTACGTGGTGGAGGGCGAAACGGTGGTGAGCGGCCACCCGCCCACACCCGCAGGGTGGTCGCCACCAGGGTCACCGCCCGCGGCGACCGGGAAATCCTCGGCTGCGCCTCGGCGACAGCGAAGACGAGGACGCCAGTTTCGGATCGGGCGGCGGCTATCCCCAGGGTTGTTCAGTAGGTTCACTTGACGTCGTTCAGCTCCTACACTTACGCTTGTGAAACGATGCGACCTCATCAAGCAGATCCGAGACGCCGCCAACTCGGCCGGGATCGAGTTCGTATCGCTCCGCAACAGTGGTGGCCATGAGGTGTTCTCCCTGGACGGCTTGCGGATCCCCGTGCCCAACCATCGCGAGGTCGCCGAAGGCACCGCCCGATCGATTCAGCGGCAGGCGGCCGCCAAACTCGGAAGAGGAGTGGTGGACATGACGTCCTACACCGTCACAGCGACCCGCGAGGGCAACTGGTGGTCGCTGATCGCCACCGACGTGGATGGTCGGGAGGTCGCCTCGCAGTCACGTCGGCTCGACCAGGCGGACGCCGCGATCCGAGAAGCGATCGCGTTGGTGCTCGATGACGAGCAGGACAGCTTCGACGTGGAGGTGGTCCCGACTCTGGACCAGACCGCCGTGTCCGAGGAGACCCGGGAGCTGCTCGAGTTGCGCCGCGAGCTTGCCCGACTGGGTGAACGTAGCCGCCGACTGACCCCCCAAGCGGTGGCCGAGCTCCGAACGGCGGGCCTTACCGTTCGTGACGTCGCCGAACTCCTCGGGGTCACTGCCTCCCGGGTCTCCCAAATCGAGCACCAGACTCCCATGGCCCGCTCTGCAAGCTGAACCTCATCCCATATCGCTCGCTGCCACACGACACCCGACACCGATCACTATCGGCGGTGGGCTGTCGATCGGTCCTGACGCCGCTTTGGCGCTGCCGAGCTCCCCGGATCTGCTGCTCCCCATCGAGGACATGGATTTTCTCCGTGCG
>JBBDQS010000088.1 GCA_040905805.1 Egibacteraceae bacterium
CTTTTCATAGGAACCAACACCGTCTCGCAGCGACCGCTCTGCGAAATCAGGGTCATATCAGGAGCCAGCACCTCCGCCGGCTCAGCGGAAGGCGGTACGCCGGTAGTAGCGCAGCTCCTCGATCGACTCGCGGATGTCGGCGAGCGCGCGGTGGTCGCCCTCCTTGTCCGGCCGGGCGGCGTAGGCGTCGGGGTACCAGCGGCGGACCAGCTCCTTGACGGTGGACACGTCGACGTTGCGGTAGTGCACGTAGGCTTCCAGCGTCGGCATGTAGCGGTGCAGGAACATGCGGTCGGCTGAGATGGAGTTGCCGGCCAGCGGCGCGGTGCGCGCCGTGGGGACGTGGGCGCGCACGAACGCCAGGACCTGCTGCTCGGCGTCGGCCACCGACAGTCGCGACGCCCGCACCGCTGCGGTCAGACCTGACTTGGCGTGCATGTCGCGCACCACGTCGACCATCGCGTCCAAAGCGGCATCCGGCGCGTTCACGACCAGCTCGGGCCCCTCGACCACCGTCTCCAGGGCACCGTCGGTGACGATCGCGGCGATCTCCACGATCACGTCACGCTCGACGTCGAGGCCGGTCATCTCGAGGTCGATCCAGACCAGCGGGTCCTTCACGGGGTCTCCTGCTGCTCTGCGAGCTCCAACCAGCGAGTCTCGGCCTCGTCGATCGCGGTCAGCACCGCGGCCAGCTGCTGTCCTGCGGTCGCGGCGGCCTCGTAGTCGTCGCCGGCGGCCTGCACCGCCTGCTCCAGTGACGCCCGCTCCTGCTGCAACGCCGGCAGGCGCCGTTCGAGGTCGGTCAGCTCCCGGCGGTCGGCATACCGCAGCTTGCCCGGCCGGTCACCGGTGCGCTCGCCGGTCTGTGCGCGCTGCTCGTCGGGAGCCCGCCGTGCCCGCCGGTGCTCGGCTGCCCGAGCGGCCTCGTGCTCGCGGTAGGCGGTCCAGCCCCCCGGGTGGTGGCGGATCGTGCCGTCGGGCTCGATGGCGAACAGGTGGTCGCACACCCGGTCGAGGAAGAAGCGGTCGTGGGTGGCGACGACGAGCGCCCCGCCCCAGTGGTCGAGGTACTCCTCCAGGACCGCGAGGGTGTCGAGGTCGAGGTCGTTGGTCGGCTCGTCGAGCAGCAGCAGGTTCGGCGCGGTGGCCAGGACCCGCAGCAGCTCGAGGCGTCGGCGCTCGCCACCGGACAGCTCGGACACGTACGCCTTCTGCGCCTCCGGGCCGAACTGGAAGCGCTCCAGCAGGTCGGCGGCGGACAGCGTGATGCCCTCGACGGTGTTGGTCTCGGTCACGACCTCCCGCACCGCGTCGAGCACCCGGGTGCGCGGGGCCAATGCGGGCGCCTCCTGTCCGTAGACCCCGGTCACGACCGTGTCGCCGACCACCACCTTGCCCTCGTCGGGCTCCACGTCGCCCGCGATCAGGCGCAGCAGCGTGGTCTTGCCCGACCCGTTGGGCCCGACGATGCCGATGCGGTCGTCCGGGGCGAGCTTGTAGTCCACCCCGCGCAGGACGGTCCGGTCGCCGTAGCGCTTGCCGACGTTGTGCAGGTTGACGACCTTGCCGCCGATGCGTCGTGCCGGCAGGTCGATCATCAGGTCGTCGCGCACCGGCTCGGGGCCGGACGCCACGAGCTCCTCGGCTCGCTCGACCCGGTACTTGGCCTTGGACGTCCGGGCCTTGGCCCCGCGCCGCAGCCATGCGAGCTCGGCGCGGGCACGGCTGCTGCGCTTGCGCTCCCGCGCCTCGGCCTGCTCCTCACGGGTCTCGCGCGCCTCGAGGTAGTCCGCGTAGGAGCCGTGCGCGGTGTGCAGCTCCGCCTTGTGGACCTCCACGACGCGGGTCGCGATCCGGTCGAGCAGGTAGCGGTCGTGCGTGACGAGCACCAGCGCGCCCTGCCGTGCGCCCAGCTCGTTCTCCAGCCACTCGACGACGTCGACGTCGAGGTGGTTGGTCGGCTCGTCGAGGACCAGCAGCTCGACGTCGTCGACCAGGACCGAGGCCAGCGCGATGCGCTTGCGCTGCCCCCCCGACCGCACGCCCACCGGCTCGGACAGGTCGGTGACCCCGAGCCGGTCGAGCATGGCCCTGGCGCGCGCCTCCCGTTGGACATCCGCCCGGTCGGTGAGGGGGTCGAAGCCGGTGGGGCCGGCCAGCGCCACCTCGAGCGGCGTGGCCGCCGGGTCGACCGCGGGATCCTGGGGGAGGTAGCGCACGTGCACGCTGTTGCCGAGGACCACGCGGCCGCTGTCGGGCTCCTCGACACCCGCGACCAGCCGGAGGAGGGTCGACTTGCCACTGCCGTTCGCGCCGATCACGCCGATGCGGTCACGGTCGTGGATGCCGAGGGTCACCCCGTCCAGGACGAGCTTCTCGGCGTGCCGCTTGCTGACCCCCTCGAGGTTCGCGAGGTTCACAGGCCGCGCAGCCCGACCCGCTCGCGGACCAGGCCCATCGTGTCCGCCGCGACCGTGCGCGCCCGGTCGGCGCCCTTGACCAGCACCTCCCGCACCGCGTCGGGCTCCGCGCGCAGCTGCGTGTACCGCTCCCGGACCGGACGCAGGACGCCGTTGACGGCCTCGGCAAGCTCGGCCTTGAAGTCCCCGTAGCGCGTCCCGGTGAAGTGGTTCTCCAGAGCGGCGACGTCCGTCCCGGTCACGGCGGCCATCAGGTCCAGCAGGTTGCTGACCGCCGGCTTGTCCGGGCTGGCGCGCACCTCCGAGCCCGAGTCGGTGACCGCCCGCATGACCTTCTTGCGCGTGGCGGCCTCGTCGTCGCTCAGCAGGATCGTGCCGGCGGGCGGCAGGGACTTCGACATCTTCTTCGTGTGGTCCTGCAGGTCCATCACGCGCGCACCGGTCGTCGGGAACGTCGCCACCGGCACGGTGAACGTGTCGGTGAACCGGTGGTTGAAGCGCTGGGCGAGGTCCCGGGACAGCTCGAGGTGCTGGCGCTGGTCGGCGCCGATCGGGACCTCGTCCGCCTGGTACAGCAGGATGTCGGCGGCCTGCAGCACCGGGTAGGTGAGCAGCCCGGCGGAGACCGACTCCAGCCCCACCGTCTTCTCCTTGAACTGGGTCATCCGCTGGAGCTCGCCCATCGTGGCCAGACAGGTCAGGATCCACGCCAGCTCGCTGTGCTCGCGCACGTGCGACTGGACGAACAGCGTGGCGATGTCGGGGTCGATACCGGAGGCCAGCAACCAGGTCGCGACATCGACGGTGCGCTCGCGCAGCGCTCCAGGCTCGTAGGGCACGGTCATGGCGTGCAGGTCCACGACACAGAAGAAGTGGTCCGCCTGCTGCTCACCCGCCCAGCGGGACCACGCGCCCAGGTAGTTGCCGATGTGTGGGGCGCCGGTGGGCTGCACGCCACTCAACACCCTCGCCACGACACACGCCCCTTCCTACACTCGGTCAGCCTAACCCGTTCATCGTACGGAGGAGCAGGCCGCGTGTCAGAACCATCGCTGGTCCTCCGCCGGCCCGCTGATCCCCTCACCGACGGGGTCGTCACGCTCGACAGGTTCACCCGGGACGACGTCGTGGACATCGTGCGCGCCATCGACGACGAGATCCTGCGGTGGCTGCCGCTGCCCGACCCCTACGGCGAGACCGAGGCCCGCGGCTTCGTCGCGGCGCCCCCGAACACGGCGTCCGAGGGTGCCGCGCTGAACTTCGCGATCCGCTGCGAAGCGCGGCTTGCGGGCTCGGTGGGCGTGTCGATCAGCCGCCCCCGCACCGGGGAGGTGGAGGTCGGGTACTGGGTCGCGCCGCACGCCCGGCACCAGGGGGTCGCCCTGCGAGCCGTGCTGCTGGTGGCCGGCCACGCCCTCGCCGCGGAGGGCGTCGAGCGCCTGGAGATCCTCTGCCACCCGGACAACCGGGCCTCCCGGCACGTCGCCGAACGGGCGGGCGCGCAGTTCGAGGGCATCCGCCGCCACGGCCTGCCCCCACCACCCCGCCAGGGCAGCACCGACGCGGCGGTCTACGCGCTGCTGCCCGAGGACGTCGCCGCCGTCCACGGCGACCCGCGCAGCGGGGCTACGCCCCGGCGTCGGAGCGCGCCTGGATCTCGCTGACGATGTCGGCGTTGGCCAGGGTGGTCACGTCGCCGAGCTCACGGCCCTCCGCGATGTCCTTCAGCAGCCGGCGCATGATCTTGCCCGAGCGCGTCTTGGGCAGGTCGTCGGTGAACAGGATGTTGGCGGGGCGGGCGATCTTGCCGATGCGGGTGGCGACGTGCTCGCGCAGCTCCGCGGCCAGGGCGTCGTCGCCCTGCTGGTCGCCCTTCAGGGTCACGAACGCCGCGATGGCCTGCCCGGTGGTCTCGTCCTTGCGCCCGGTGACTGCCGCCTCGGCGACCTTGGGGTGGTCCACGAGGGCGCTCTCGATCTCGGTGGTCGACAGGCGGTGGCCCGAGACGTTCATGACGTCGTCGACACGGCCGAGCAGCCAGACGTGGCCGTCGTCGTCGAGCTTCGCCCCGTCACCGGCGAAGTAGATGTTTTCGCCGAACCGCGACCAGTAGGTGTCGCGGTAGCGTTGGTCGTCGCCCCACAGGGTCCGCAGCATCGACGGCCACGGGCGCTGCAGGGTCAGGTACCCGCCCCCGCCCCGCTCCACCGGTTGGCCGGCCTCGTCCACCACGACCGCCTTGACGCCGGGGAAGGCCCGCATCGCCGAGCCGGGCTTGGCCGCGGTCAGCCCCGGCAGCGGGGTGATCATGATCGCCCCGGTCTCGGTCTGCCACCAGGTGTCCACGATGGGACAGCGGCTGCCGCCGATGTGCTCGTGGTACCACATCCAGGCCTCGGGGTTGATCGGCTCGCCCACACTGCCGAGCAGGCGCAGGCTCGACAGGTCGTGCGCGGCCGGGTGCTCGGTGCCCCACTTCATGAACGAGCGGATGGCCGTGGGCGCGGTGTAGAGGATGGTGGCCTGGTACTTCTCGATGATCGCCCAGAAGCGGTCCTTGCCCGGGTGGGCGGGTGCCCCCTCGTACATCACCGAGGTCGCCCGGTTGGCCAGCGGGCCGTACACGATGTAGCTGTGGCCGGTCACCCAGCCGATGTCGGCCGCGCACCAGT
>JBBDQS010000089.1:0-23599 GCA_040905805.1 Egibacteraceae bacterium
GAGGCCGGTAGATGGGGTGGCAGGGACAGATATGTCGCCGGGACCCCATCTACCGAGCGGTAACCAAGGGAGCGAACCCGACGATCCGCGAGATCCGGGCTGTGGCCCGCACCGCACCCCAGAATCACCCGCTGCGCAAGAGCCAGGCTCTCGAGTCGGGACGCCGGACATGAAGAAACCCCCTGGTGAGAGGGGGTTTGGTGCGCCAGGGAGGATTTGAACCCCCGACCTTCTGATCCGTAGTCAGACGCTCTATCCCCTGAGCTACTGGCGCGGGCGCCAACCCATCGTAGCGCGACGGGCTATGCCGGCCAACCCGCGACGTCAGTCCAGGTCGCGGGCAGCCCGGAACCGAGCGACCGCCTCCTCGTGGTCGACCATCGGCTCGGGGTAGTCCAGCTGCCCGCGCTCCCGCGGGCCGAGCAGCCAGGGCCGGTGCACCGCCTTGCCGTCGACGCCCGCGAGCTCGGGGACGTAGCGGCGGACGTAGGTGCCGTCGGGGTCGAAGCGCTCGGCCTGGCGCAGCGGGTTCAACATGCGGTGGGGCCGGGTGTCGTTGCCCGTGCCCGCGACCCACTGCCAGTTCATCTGGTTGTTGGCGACGTCGCCGTCGACCAGCCAATGCAGGAAGTGGCTGGCACCCAGGCGCCAGTCGAGGTAGAGGTCCTTGGTGAGGAACGACGCGGCGATCAGGCGCGCACGGTTGGGCATGAAGCCCTCCCGGCGCAGCTGGCGCATCGCCGCGTCGACGATCGGGTACCCGGTGCGACCCTCGGCCCACGCCGTGAAGGCGGCCGGGTCGGTGTCCCAGCGATCGCCCCGCGACCGGTAGTCCCGCCACGCGCTGGCCGGGCGGGCCGCCAGGACCTGGTGGTGGAAGTCACGCCAGCACAGCTGGCGCACGAAGGCCTCCGCACCGGCGGCGCGGTCGGGGTCGGTCCCGTCGGCGGTCGCCTCCCGGGCCAGGGCGGCGACCTCGCCAGGGGACAGGCACCCGAAGTGCAGCGCCGGGGACAGGCGTGACGTGTCGTCGGCGGCAAGGTCGTCGGCCAGCTCGGCGTAGCGGGCGAGCCCATCGCGGAGCCAGCCCTCGAGCCGTTGCCGTGCCGGACCCTCGCCACCGGGCACGCGCTCGGGCGAGGGAGCCCCCGCCGCCACAGCATCGAGTCCCGGCAGCACGCCCCGGTGCAGGTCCGGGGGCAGGCGCAGGCGCTGCGGCGGCGGCTCGATGCGGCGCGGCGGCACCGCCTGCCAGGCCCGCCAGTACGGCGTGAAAACCTTGTAGTGGTCACCGCCGGCCGGAGTCAGCGCCCCGGGGACCACGACCGTGACCCCGGGGTGCAGGCGCAGGTCGTGCGCCGCGGCCAGGCGCCGCTGCCGTGCCTGCGCGTACGCGCTGATGTCGGCGCTGGCGTGCACCGCCCCGGCACCCGTCTGCGCGACGACGCGGCCGACCTGGTCGACCACCTCCCCCCGACGCACGACCAGGCCAGCGCCCCGGGCCGCGAGCGACCCGTCGAGGTCACGCAATGCCTCCAGCAGGAAGGCCGCGCGGTTCGGGCCGGTCCGGCCCGTCCCGACGATCCCGTCGTCGAGCACGAACAACGGGACCACGTGCGCGGCTTCCCGCGCGGCGGCGGCCAGCGCCGCGTGGTCGTGCACGCGCAGGTCACGGGTGAACAGGACCACGGCCGTGTGCACGTGCCGTCCCCCTTCCGGGCTGGGGCGCCCGCTACCGGTGCGGCGCGTACACGATCAGGGGCTCGGACAGGGTGCGGATCGTGAGGTCGCCCGCGCAGTCGAAGACCTCGCCGTCGCGGCTGACGCGCAGCTCGCCCCCACGACTGCGGATGCGCACGGTCGGCTGCAACGACCGCCGGAAGACCCGGCTGCGGTCGAGCGTGCCGGTCGCCGCCGCCAGGACCAGACGCGCCCGGGCCCACCGCGGACCGGCGTCAACCACGCGCACGTCGAGCAGTCCGTCGTCGAGGCGCGGACGCCACGCCGGCGCGATCCCCGCGCCGCCGTAGCGGCAGTTGCCCACGAAGACCAGCCAGGCCTCGCACGCCCGTCCGTCGATCTCCAGGGGCACGGGGCGGGCGCCCCGCAGGGCTCGCAGCAGGCTGCCGACCAGGGCGGGCCACTCACCGACCCGCGGTTCCAGCCGCTCGCGGTCGTCGACCATGGCCGGGTACACCCCGAGGCACACGACGTTGCAGAACGGCTGCTCGGCGCCACCGTCCTCGGCGACCACGGCGAGGTCCATGGCCAGCGCCTCCCCCGCCGCCACCGCCCCCGCCACGTCCTCGGCGGTGGCGACACCCAGGTCGCGCGCGAGGTGGTTGAGGGTCCCGGCGGGCACCACGGCCAGGGGCGTGCCGGCGGCATGGGCGGCCGCGGCCGCCGCGTTGACCGAGCCGTCACCGCCGGCGACACCGAGCACTCGGGCCGTGCCCGCCTCCTCGCACAGCACCGCGGCGAGGTCGGCGTCGTCGTCCAGCTCGCGGACCCGGGCGGCGGGCAGGCGCTCGACGAGGTCGGCGACCGGGTCGGGCCCGAAGGCGGGTCCGGCCGCGGGGTTGGTGACGAGCACGAGCCCGTCCCCTTCGGGCAGCGCCGGCGCGTCGGCGCGCGCGTCGGACGGCACCTGCTGCTCCGCGGCCGGGGGCAGGGCCGCCCAGGCGTGGCGCGACCCCCACGCGATGCCCATGCCGATCGTGGCCCCCGCCAACACGTCCCCGGGGTAGTGCACCCCGGTGTAGACCCGCGAGACGGCGACGGCGGCCGCCAGCGCACCCACGGGAGCGGCCAGCCGGGGTTGCTCGATCGCCACCCCGGTGGCGAACGCCGCCGCCGATGCCGAGTGCCCGGAGGGAAACGACGTGGAGGCCGGCAGGCGGGCGAGGCGGCGCACCTCGGGCACGACGTCGATCGCCGGCCGGGCCCGGCGGGCGACGAGCTTCGCGGGCAGGTTCACGATCGCCGAGGTGGTGGCCAGCGTGAGCATGCCGCGGGCGGCCGCGCGGCGCCCCGTCCGCCCCCCGGTGGCCGCCAGGACGGCCGCGGCCCCCATCCACAGCACCGAGTGGTTCGCGCTCCGGCTGAGGGCCGGCAGTGCCACGTCGAGGGCGGACGGGCGCCGGCGTGCCACCCACCGGTACACCGCCAGGTCCGCGCGCTGCAGCGCCGGCGGCAGCCGCGGCCGCGGCCAGCGGGTCGCGGGGGGCGGCGGGGCCCGGCGGCGGGTGAGGGGCGGCGACCCACGGCGCACCCGGGACGCGGACCCACGGCGCACCCGGGACGCGGACCCACGGCGAGGCCGGCGCGGGGGCTCGGCGTTCAGGGCCGCCACACCCGGGCGGGGTCGCGGGACGCCAGCGGCCGCAGCGTCTCCCACTTGCGTCGCCAGTCCGCGGCCTGCGGGCCGGTCGCCGCCGGGGTGGTCCCCTCCGCCTCGCCCCGCAGCGACGACCACCAGTCGGCGTCCTCCTCGTGCCAGGTCCGCGCGATCCCCTGCGTGATCCGGGCGGTCAGGTCGCGGGGGCGCTCGTCGGCGCGGGGGTGCACGGGCACGCCGAAGCGCACGGCGACCCGCGGGCGGCCGGGCACCGGCCAGGAGCGGCCGCGGGGCATGGCGGCGTGGCTGCCGCGCAACGCGACGGGGACAGCGGGCACCCCCTGGTCCACGCACAGCCGCGCGGCCCCGTGCCGCAGGGTGCGCATCCACCCGTCGGGCGACCGGGAGCCCTCCGGGAACAGCAGGAGGTTCCAGCCGTCGCCGAGCAGGTCGCGCGCCGTGGAGCCGGCCTGCTTGCCGCCCCGCCGCTCGACGGGGAAGGCGTTGAAGGCGATGGCCGTGGCGGCCGCACGCCAGCGGGCGTCGAAGAAGTAGTCGGCGGCCGCACCGACCGCGGTGCGCTCCCGCCACCGCAGGGGCAGGGAGCAAAGGACCAGCGGCGCGTCGAGGTGGCTGGCGTGGTTGGCCACGAACACGACCGGGCCCCGCATCTCCTCGAGGCGGTCAAGGCCCTCCACGCGCGGGCGGATCTCGTGGTGCACCAGCGGCCGCAGCACGTAGCTCTGCACGACCTCGCGCGCCACGCACCCGGCGGCCGTGCGCGCCCACGCGGTGGGGAACTCCCGCGGTTCGGGCTCGGGCGTGAACGGCTCCGCCGAGCGCGGGGTCAGCGAGCGGCGCGTCCAGCGCCAGCCGCGGGCGACCTGTCGGACCTCGTGGGCGAGGGTCACCGCACGTCCGCCAGGGTCAGCGGCGGGGAGTGCAGGTAGGTGATCGACGGCGACCGGCCCACCGTGTCCGACGCCATCTCCAGCGCGTCGGCGAACGTCGAGGCGGACCGAAAGCCCATGCGGGCCACCGCCGGGCGGTTCGCGCCGACCAGGATGACGTCGCCGAGGTGCTCCATGGCGTGCGCTCCCCAGTACCACATGTAGAAGGGGTGGACCCCGTGGTAGGCGTAGGAGTGCCGGTACAGGTGGATGTACCAGGGGTCGGTGGCGTACTGCTGCTCGAACTTGGTCTCGATGGTCGCCGGGTCGGTGGTCTCCGACAGCACCTCGTCGAAGAAGTCGACGTAGCTCGGGTGGTGGACCTGATGGAACTCCCACGGCGTCGGGTGGAACAGGATCAGCGTGCCGCCCTCGCGCACGGGCGGCTTGTTGCGGTACATGTTGAAGTAGTAGCCGAGCCCGAGGCACATCACGAGGATCGGGTTCATGATCGAGTTGACGTTGTACGGGCAGATGAACGGCAGCCCGAACACCAGGACGTCGGACTGGCCCTCGACCTCGACCAGCTGCTGGCGGTGGATGCTGGCGAGCGTGCGCTCGTGCACCGGGCCGGTCGCCCCGGCGTTGACCCCGGTCACCCCGTAGGGCGAGGCCACGCGCTGCCACACCTTGCGGCGCAGCCCCGCAGGCGCCAGGTCGTTGCCGCGCTTGGCGGCCAGGTAGCTGGCCTGGTCGCGCAGCGACCACTCCCACTCGCGCTTGTTCAGGAAGGCGAACTCCTTCGGGAAGGTGTCGTTGTTGAGGGTCGTCTCGATGGTGAAGACCCGCACGCCGCTGTCGGCGAGCAGCGTGCCCATGCGCTCGTAGGAGTGGTGCATCGCCGAGTTCGGCGGGTCCATGAACGACCGCGAGCGCTGCAGGGTGTGGACGTTGTGGTGGGGGCGCAGGCTGCGGTAGCTCGCGAGGCCCACCGGCACGGACTTGTGCCCGCCGCTCATCGGCACGAGGTTCACGTTCACGTACACGATCAGGTCGCTCGACGCGGCGCGCCGGTTGATCTCCACCGTCTCGCCCTGGTCGGTCTCGCCGATGTGGGTGAGCCCGTCGGGATCCTCGGCGTCGTGGTTGCGCAGGTGGTCGGGCCAGAAGGAGCGGAACACCCGCTCTCCGACCATGCGTTGCAGCTCGGCCGGGGTCATCCGGCGGTGCAGCGCGTTGGCGGCGATCAGCTCGACGTCGTCCACCCCGGCGGCGGCGGCCCGCTCCAGCACCGCCTCGATGACCCGCTGGCGGATGTCGGGGGTGACCATCTGGGGCAGGGGGATCGAGATGTCGTCGAAGACGATCGTGAGCGCCATCCCCGCGGTCAGGAGCTCGTCGAGGGGCTCGCTGTCCAGCGGCGCGTCGAGGGCGGCGGTGATGGCCCCGCCGACGTCGCGGATGCCCGGCAGGGAGTCGGGTGGGTACAGCACCTTCGTGCCGAGGGGGAAGGACTCCAGGCCGAAGCCCTCCCCACGGTGGACGATGAGCGGCGGCGTGCGCTCGTCGACCTCCAGAACGAACCCGGGTCGCGACATGGACTGCTACTCCTCCTGGGGGGCGAACGTGACCTTGAGCGCGCCGAGGCGTCCGGCGGCGAAGGCGTGGTCGATCGCCTCCCTCCAGCGCTGCAGCGGATACGTGGCGCTGACCACGCCGTCCAGTGGCGCCTCGGTGGCCATGGCGATCGCGGTGTCGAAGTCCGACACGCGCTCGGGCGACTGGCCGCTGGCGTAGGCGCCGACGAGCTCGAGCTCGCGGTACCAGACCGGCGTGAGGTCGGCTCGGGCGCCCGGCAGGCCGGCGAGCACGACCCGACCGCCGGCGCGCACGGTCCGCAGCGCCAGGTCCAGGCCGCTCGACGCGCCGGTCGCCTCGAAGGCGACATCGACCCCGCCGAGCAGGAAGTCCGTCCCGCGCTCGGGGTGCAGCAGGAACGCCCGCGACGAGCGGCGCAGGGCATTGACCGCCCGGTCGGGGGCGACCACGTCGGTGGCGCCGAATGCCGCGGCGAGCTCGCGCTGGCGGTCGTGCTTGGCCACGACGGTCACCGACGCGGCCTGCGTGAGCGACCGCAGCGCCAGCAGGGTGAACAGCCCGACGGTGCCGGCGCCGACCACGACCACGGACTGGCCGGGCTCGATGCCGGCGCGACGCACCGAGTGCACCGCGCAGGCCAGCGGCTCGACCAGCACGGCCCGCTTGTCGGGCAGGGTGTCGGGGATCGCGTGCAGCTGGTCGCGGTGGGCGACGAGCCGGCGGCCCCAGCCCCCGCCGGTGTCGGCGCAGTAGCCGGTCTGCAACCCCGGGGAGACGTGCCCGACGGTGACGCGGTCGCAGCGGCTGCGCTGCCCCTCGGCGCACCAGCGGCACGGGCCCACGCCCCGGGCCCCGCACGACAGCACGGGGTCCAGCACCACCCGCGTGCCCGCCGCGAGCCCGTCGCGCCGGGATGCGGGCGCGTCGGGGCCGGGGTCGGGCGCGGGCGCGACGTCGTCGAGCAGCTCACCGACGACCTCGTGGCCGGGCACGAACGGCATGGAGACCAGCGGCGAGAAGTAGAACGACGACTGCCCGGACAACGTCGCCAGATCCGAGCCGCAGATCCCCGCCAGGCGGGGGCGCACCCGCACCCAGCCCGCGGCCGGGGTGCGCGGCTCGTCACGGTTGACCAGGCGCAGCGGCGCGATCGGGCCGGCCAGGGCGCCGGGGATGCGCCCGCCCACCGCCTTGGCGGCCAGGTACCGCGACCGGGACCGGTACAGCTCCAACGACAGGCTCACGCCGGCACCTTCGGGCCCGGGACGGCCAGCCGGGTGGTGCCGCCCGAGTGCGACCACTGCTCGACGGGCCAGCGGCGGCGGCGCGCCACCCGGTACAGGCCGTGGTCGGGGTTGACCGTCACCGGGTTGCCGACCGCCTCCAGCAGCGGCAGGTCCGAGTGGCTGTCGCCGTACGCCCAGCTGACGGTCAGGTCGTCGCCGCGCGCGGCGGCCTGCTGGCGCACCCACGCCGCCCGCGCCTCCCCGACCAGCGGCGGCAGCGACAGGTAGCCGGTGAAGACCCCGTCGGCGAGCGCCAGGCGGGTGGCCACGACCTCGTCGAACAGCGGGCGCAGCGGCTCCACCAACGGCTCCAGCGCACCGGTCACCAGCACGGTGCGGTGCCCGGCGGCGCGGTGGCGGCGGATGCGGCGGATGGCGGCGGGCGCGGCGCGCTGCAGCATCAGCTCGGCGACGTGGTCGGTGACCAGGCGCGCGAGGCCCTCGGGGGTCGCGCCCTCGTACTGGCGGTAGAACGCGCGCAGGAACTCCCCGCGGTCGCGGCGGTCGGCGGACAGCAGCCGGGGCAGCGCACGGGCGACGCCGGCGAGCTCGCCCGGCCACGCCGACCGGGGCAGCTCGGACAGGCGCAGCCACAGGTAGGACTCGATGACGTTGCTCGACAGGATCGTGCCCTCGAGGTCGAAGATGGCGACCACGCCCTCGCCCCCGTCGGCGGGCACCGGACTGCGGGCGGGCCGCGACCTGGGCCGGACCTGGCGAAGCGACGCGCTGACCGCGGGGAAGTGCACGTCCTCCAGGTAGTAGCGCCAGTCGATGTCGGCCACGTCGAAGCCGAAGATCTCCCGCTCGGCGGGCGGCAGCGACCGGTGCAGCGCGCAGGTCGCGCCGTCGGTGTAGAGCACCTCCGCCTCGGTGTAGGAGCCGTAGAGGTCGGCGTAGCGGCGCATGAACTCCACCCGACGGCGTTCGCGATGCAGCTTGGTGAGCCACTCGCGGCTACGCGCCGAGCGGGGCACCCGCTCCAGGACCTTGTCGGCGGCCTCGACCAGCTGCTCGCCGGTGCGCAGCATCCGCTCCACCCGCACCCGGCCCGGGAACTGCCAGCTCGGCAGGACGACGGGGCCCCGGTCGCTGTCGGGCAGCGGCTCGCGCGTGAAGTAGGCCTGGACGTGCTCGAAGAGCTCCCGGAACGCCAGCGGGTTGCGGGCCCCCGAGGACACGTTGTAGTAGTGCGGGCGCTCGGGCTCGGGCGGGGTGGCGGCGGCGGCCAGCAGGGCGTTGGCCACCAGGTCCACCGGGATGATGTCGATGACGCCGTCGGGCACCGCGGGGAACTCCGGCAGCACCCCGCGGCCGTAGGCCAGGATGATCGGCTCGGCCATCTTGAAGCCCTCGATCCACCCGGGGTAGGGCTGGCGCAGGGCGCTCTCCACGATCGAGGGCCGCACGATCGACAGCGGGTGGCCGCCGGCGGCGGCGTGCTCCTCGACCGCGCGCTCGCCGAGCGCCTTGGTGAGGGTGTAGACGTCGGGCCAGCCGAGGGTCGCCGAGCGGGCGCGCCCGTAGTCGACCAGACGGTCCGTGACGTGGTCGCGGCGGCGGCGCTCCGCGTCGGTGGCGACCGCCTGGGGGCCGGCTCTGGCGTGGTCGCGCCGGGCCGACGCCATGCACCGGTCGAGCACCTCGGGGCGGCGCGACGCGCGCTCCACGTCGGTGCGAGCGGCCAGCGCCGCGTCGAGCTCGGCGCGCCAGTCCGCGTCGTGGTCCAGGGTGGTCTCGGCCACGATGCCCTTGCGCATGCCCGCGACGTAGGCGGTCGACACGTGCACGAGGTGCGTGCCGGGGCTGCACTGCGTGACGCGCTCGTAGAGGCCGAGCGCGCCCGCGATGTTGGTGGTGAAGGCCTCGTCGATGGGCGGGTCGAAGCTGACCGTGGCCGCGCAGTGGATGACGGCGGCGAGGTCGCCGGGCAGCGTGGGGGTGTCCGGACCGATCCCGCCGTCCACGACCTGCACCTGCTCGTCGAGGGCGCGGGCCACGGCGCCGTCACCGGCCCGCTCGCGCCAGCCGGCGAAGACCGGTCCGCCGAGGAGGCGCTCCATGCGCTGGCGGGCGTCGCGGCGCCCACGCGGGCGCACCAGCACGACCACCCGGGTCTCGGGCAGATGCGCGAGGATGCGCTCCAGGACGGCCTGGCCGATGAAGCCGGTGACCCCGGTCAGGAGCACCCGCCTGCCCGCCAATCCCTCCTGGATCACCGCTTCCTCCTCACCGCCGCCGTCCCAGCACTGCACCGCGGTCGCCGAGGCGGCCGCCGCGGGGTGGCGTTGCGCATCGCACACCCGTCAGGGAGACTCGCCCGTGTTGACGGCTGCGTCAATTCTGTCGTTCGTGCGAGTAACCTCCCGGTCATGCGCATCGGCATCCTCACCGGCGGGGGCGACGTCCCCGGCCTCAACCCCTGCATCAAGGCCGTGGTCACCCGCGTGATCGACGACGGCCACGACGTGATCGGCATCCGCCGTGGCTGGGCCGGCCTGCTGGAGTGCAACCCCGACGACTCGACGTCGGTGGCGATGACCACGCTGCCCCTCGACCGCGACCGGGTGCGCACCGTGGACCGCAGCGGCGGCACCTTCCTGCACTCCTCGAGGACCAACCCGGGCCGGGTGCGCCCCCACGAGGCGCCGGAGTTCCTGGGCTTGGAGGGCGACGGGCCGTGGGACGCCACCGGCCACGTCCTGTCGGTCATCGCGCGCCTGGGCATCGATGCGCTGATCCCCATCGGCGGGGACGACACGTTGTCCTACGGGCTGCGCCTGCACAACGAGGGCGTGCCGGTGATCGCCATCCCGAAGACCATGGACAACGACGTGCACGGCACCGACTACTGCATCGGGTTCTCCACGGCGATCACCCGCAGCGTCGGCTTCATCCACTCCCTGCGGACCTCGGCGGGCTCGCACGAACGGCTGGCCGTCATCGAGATGTTCGGCCGCTACTCGGGGGAGACGTCCCTGATCGCCGCCTACCTCGCCGGCGTCGACCGCGCGATCATCAGCGAGGTGCCCTTCGAGGTCGAGCGGCTCGCCCGGATGCTCACCGACGACCGTTCCGCCAACCCGTCGCGGTACGCGATGGTGACCATCTCCGAGGGCGCCCAGATGCGCGGCGGGGAGGTCATGGTCACCGGTCGCGAGGACGCCTACGGCCACCGCAAGCTCGGCGGCATCGGGGCGGTCACCGGCCAGGTGCTCGCCGAGATCACCGGCGAGGGCATCATCACCCAGCAGCTCGGCTACCTCATGCGCTCGGGGGCTCCGGACTCCCTGGACCTGATGGTGGCCACGAACTACGCGGTCATGGCCGCCGACCTCGCGGTCGAGGGCGCCCGGGGCCGCATGGTCGCGTTGCGCAACGGCACCTACACCAACGTGGCGATCTCGGTCACCGGCGAGGGCGCCAAGCGCGTCGACGTCGACGCGCTCTACGACCGCGAGCAGTACCGGCCCAAGGTGCGCCACGTGGACGGCAAGCCCATGTTCCTGTACTGACTGAGCCCAGCGCCACGCACGAGCGCGACGCCCTCGAGGCGGTGCCCTACGAGCGGGACCCCGAGCTGGCGTGGCACGCACCTGCAGGTCCGGATCTGCCCTACGAGGGCGAGGTCCCCGACGAGGTGCGTCGTCTCGCAGCCGAGCGACGTGCGCGTCAGCCGTGAGGGGGCTCGGCCACGGCCAGGTGTGGTGGGCGGACGTCGACGGCTCGGTGGCCAACCTTGACAGCGTGCAGCTGGTCCCCGTCGGGTGCCTGCTGCAGCAGGCCGGCAGCCTGGCGCCACGGCGGTGGGCCGAGGTCTGTAGGGCCATGGCACACACCATCGGTTGTGGCTGAAGGCAACGGCCGGCCAGCCGTTGCCCCCGGCGCTCGTCAGGGGCGCCCGACCCACACGGTCTTGGCGTTGGTGAACTCCCGCAGCCCCTGGGCGGCCAGCTCGCGGCCGTGGCCGGAGTCCTTCACGCCGCCGAAGGGCAGGCGGGGGTCGGACTTCACGACCTCGTTGATGAAGACCATTCCCGACTCGATGCGCGCGGCGAGGCGCTCGCCGCGGTCGGGGTCGCCGGTCCAGACCGCCGCGCCGAGGCCGAACCGCGAGCTGTTGGCGATGGCGACGGCGGCGTCGTCGTGCTCGGCGTCCAGCAGGGCGGCGACCGGTCCGAACACCTCCTCGGCGGCGGCCGGGGCCTGCGGGTCGACGTCGCGGATCACCGTCGGCCGGTAGTAGGCCCCGGGGCCGTCCACCGGTTCGCCGCCGGTCACCAGCGTGCCCCCGTGGGGATGGTCGAGGGTGCGGCGCACCTGGTCGTGGACGGTGTCGCGCAGGTCGGTGCGGGCCAGCGGGCCCATGTCGGTGGACTCGTCGGTCGGGTCACCGACCGCCAGCGCCTCGACCTCGGCGCGGAACCGCTCGATGAACTCCTCGTACACGGTGCGGGCCACGATGATGCGCTTGGCGTTGATGCAGCTCTGCCCGGCGTTCAGGTAGCGGCTGGCGACCGCCCCGCGCACCGCCTGTTCGAGGTCGGCGTCGTCCAGCACGATGCACGGGTCCGAGCCGCCGAGCTCCAGCACGGTCTTCTTGAGGTGCTCGCCGGCGGTGCGCCCCACCGTGCGGCCCGCGCGGTCGCTGCCGGTGAGGGTCACCCCGCGCACGCGCGGGTCGGCGATCACCTCGGTGGCGGCGGCGTGGTCGATCAGCAGGGTGGTGAACCCGCCTTCGGGCAGGCCGGCGTCGGCGAACAGGCGCTCGATGGCCAGGGCGCAGCCGGTCGTGCCGGACGCGTGCTTCAGCAGCCCGACGTTGCCCGCGGCCACGGCGGGCACCGCGAAGCGCATGACCTGCCACAGCGGGAAGTTCCACGGCATGATCGCGAACACGGGGCCGAGCGCGTCGAAGCGCACGTAGCTGCGCTCCGCCTCCGTCTCCAGGTGCTCCACGTCGAGGTAGGCCTCGGCGTGCTCGACGTAGTGCCGGCACAACCGGGCGCACTTGTCCACCTCGGCGCGCGCGGCCGTGATCGGCTTGCCCATCTCGGTGGTGACGAGCATCGCCAGGTCGTCGCGGCGCGCCTCCAGCATCTCGGCCGCGGACGACAGGACGGCCAGGCGCTCGTCCAGCGGCCGGTAGCGCCAGTCGTCGTGCCACCGGGCCCAGGCCCGCGCCAGCTTCTCAGCCAGCGCCGACTCGTCGTGCTCCTCGTAGCGCTCGATCACCTCACCCGTCGCCGGGTTGACGGTCTCGATCATGTCGGCACCTCCTTGTCTTCGGACAGGCTCTCGCAGATGCATCCTGCGTACCCATCGCGCGGTGCGCCCATCGCCGCGGGGGCCGCGAGCGGTCGGCGCGGCTAGCGTGGACGGTCAGTCTGCCTCCACGCCGTCACCTGGATACGCCCGTGCCCGCCCCGACCGCCCGGACCCGCCGCCGCGACCGCATGAGCGGCGCCGCGGCGCGCCGCCCGCTGGCGTTGATCGCCACGGGGGTGCTGCTGTACTCGACGGGGCCAGTGTTCGTGGCGGCCTCGGACGCGTCGGGACCGGTGTTCAGCTTCTGGCGCCTGTGGATCGGGGTGCCGGCGCTCGGGCTGCTGACGGCCCTGCACGTGCGGGCCGGGGGGCGGTGGCCGGACCGGCGGGCGTGGCGCTGGGCCGGGTGGGCGGGCCTGGCGTTCGGGGTGCACCAGCTGCTGATGTTCACCGCGATCAAGGCGACCAGCGTGGTCGACGTGTCGCTCATGAACACGCTCGCGCCGATCGTCGTCGCGGTCGCGGCGGTCCCGCTCTTCGGCGAGCGCCCGGGCTGGCGCTTCCGCGCCTGGACGGTCCTGGCGATGGCCGGGGCCGCGGCGGTGGTGCTCGGGGCGTCGGCGGGGCCGGAGGGCAACCCGGTGGGCATGGCGATGGCGCTGGGCAACGTCATCACGTTCGGGGCGTTCTTCCTGCTCTCCAAGCTCGGGCGCGAGCACATCGACGTGCTGCCGTTCCTGTTCGGGGTGATGACCGTCGCCGCCCTGTCGGTCAGCGCGTTCGTGGTCCTGACCGGCGAGCCGGTCGCGACGATCAGCGGACGCGACCTCGGCCTGGCCGCCGCCACCGGGCTCGGGCCCGGCATCCTCGGCCACTTCGTGATGACCTGGCCGCTGCGCTGGGTTCCGGCCAACGTCCCGCCGGTCATGCGCCTGGCCCAGCCGGTGCTGTCGGGGCTGCTGGCGTGGTGGCTGCTCGCCGAGCCGATCACCGGGGTGCACCTACTCGGCGGGGCGCTCACGCTCGCGGGCGTGGGCGGCGCGATCCTCAGCCGTCCCGCGACGCCGGCGGCCTCGCCGGGGGCGCCCGCGGTGGCGCCCGACCCGGGGTGATGGCGGAGGCGGAGGGATTCGAACCCTCGAGGGGGGTTAACCCCAACGTCATTAGCAGTGACGCGCACTAGACCGGACTATGCGACGCCTCCCAGGCGGCCCCCAGTGTAGCCCCGGCCGGGAGCCCCCCACCATGCCCGTGCCGGTGTCCGAGGTCCCCCCGCGACCCAGGTTGCGGGGGGCGGGCACCGTCGTCGCCCTTGTCACGGACTGACTGACTCGTGAAGCGTTGCTGGTGTGAACGGTGAGGCGCAAATCGTCTGGTGTGATGTCATCCGGGAAGTTGCCCAGCGGTAGACCCGGCCGGAGCGACAGATATGTCCCTGAGCCCGGGTCTACCCGTCGGTAACCCGTGCGTCCGCGGGCAACAGACCGCAGCCGCCCGGCTCCGGCCGGATGCTCATACTCCGAGGTGCCGCCGAAGGCGGCATGCGGTGCTGATATGACGGAAGTGATATACTGGCCGTTATGCGCGGTGGGCTGCTGGTGAAGGAGGCGCGGCTGCGCGCGGGGGTGACGCAGGCCGAGCTGGCCGAACGGCTCGGCACTGCCCAACCCGTGATCGCGCGCTGGGAGTCAGGGACGAACGAGCCGAAGTTCACCAGCGTGGTGGAGGCGGTCCGGGCCTGCGGCCTGGACCTCCGCGTCGTGCTGTGCGCGGGGGATGACGCAGACCAGCTCGCCATCGCCGGGCGGCTCGCCCGCACCGCGGCCGGCCGGCTGGACGCCAATCGCGCGATGCTGGACTTCGAGCGGCTGGCCCAGACGGCGCGGGTCGTGCGACCTCTGGCCGAGAGCGATGGCTGAGCAGCCGATCCTCGCGGCGCAGCAGCTGCTGCAGGCGCTGAACCGCTACGACGTCGAGTACGTGCTGATCGGCGGTCTTGCAGCCGTGCTCTGGGGGTCGCCGTTACGGACAGACGACGCCGATATCTGCCCGGCCCGGGGGGTGGACAACCTGAAGCGTTTGGCGAGTGCCCTGGGCGCGCTGCACGCCAGGATCGCCCTGCCTGACGACCCGGGCGGGATTGCGTTCCCCCACGATCCTGAGTTCCTCGGGCGGGTCGAGGTGTGGAACCTCGTCACTCGGTACGGCTCACTCGACATCGCTTTCAGCCCGTCGGGCACCGGCGGGTATGACGACCTCAAGCGCGCTGCCGCGGTGATCGACATCGGCGGGCTCGAGGTGCCGGTCGCCAGCCTCGCCGACATCATCCGCTCCAAGGAGGCCGCCAGCCGGGACAAGGACCACCGGGCCCTGCCCGTCCTGCGCCAGCTGCTCGAGCGACTCGACGAGCAGCCCTGAACCCCGTGCAGTACGGGCGGCGGTCGAGGGGTCATCTGTACCGCAGCGCGTGTGAGCGAGACACCCAGCGCTATGCGGAGCAGCCACTGACCGACGACGAGTTGGCGTCGGCCGACGATCCCGAGGTCTGGTCGGCGACGCCGCCGTGGTGAGCGGCGAACTCTGGTGGGCGATCACACCCGAGGCGACCGGCCGGTGCGCGGTCTCACCAGCGAGCTACCCGTGGGCCCCGAAGACGGCGTGGACCAGGCCCTGCGTCGCCTCCTTCGGCGTCCTCCATACCTTGCGCAAGAGCCCGTTCCGTCGACGCATCGCCACCTTGCCGCCGGATCGCGACGACAGCTGTGCGCCGCTCTCGACGCTGCGCTTGGCTGCCCTCGCTGAGCTCGACAGTTGCGGTCATCGACTTCAAGGGCCGGGCCGCTCAGCCGGCCGGTGTGCCGTGGAGCACCAGTAGCACCGCGTATGACATCGAGAGTGAGAGTTTTCGCATGCATTCACAACCCCGTCTCCTTGCGCTCGCGGTAGCGCCGATCCATTTCGACGCGGTGCTCGTACTCGTCCTTGCGGAACACGGACACGAACTCGATGCTGGTCAGCTCCTCGGACTCGTGGAGCAAGATCAGCCCCAGCGCGTCGCACAGGTACTCCTGCATCCCCTCCGACCCGGTGCGAGGTGCCCTCACGCAGGTCGTAGCCGCCTGCCCGCACGGCGGCTACCGCGAGGTCGTGGCGCTGGCGCGCGCCTGACCGCCCGTCCGAGCGACGCCATCGCCGAGGAGCGGGGCGGTGCGGTCGGGCACCGTCAACGCCGCTGGCATGTTTCCCGCGCCGGCGCGGGAAACTGGGCGCGGCCCCGCCATGCCCCCTCGCCCACGGGCCACCCGCTCCCGGCTTTTCCGCGGCAGTCGGGAACTCAGCGCGCCGCCGCGTCGCGCAGGGCGCCCGCGGACATCCCGAGGTCGGCGCGGTCCGCGGCGGCCCGGCCCGCGACCCAGCCGCCCCCGTTGCTCACCGTCCGCGTCTGCCGCACGAGGTGGGGGAAGGCGGCCGTCTCGGCGGCGTGCAGGCGGTCGTCGCGGGCGGCGAGCACCGGCAGGAGCCGGCCCTGGTCGGGCGTGTCGGCGACCTGGCCGTCGGTGGCCGCGGCCAGCCGCTCGCCGATGCGGTGGGCGAAACCGAGCAGGAACGCCCGGCGGAACGAGCGGGTGCGGGACCGTCCGGCCGCGTCGCGCACGGACCCCTGCCGGGCCATCGCGCTCGTGGCCTGGGCCAGCAGCGAGGCAGCGAGCAGCTCGACCGCGTCGAGGTCGCCCTCGTACCCGAACGCGGTCACCCACGCGAACGTCGGGGTGTACACGGTGCGGCATCGGTTCGCGCCGGCGACCTCGGTGAGCAGCTGGGACTTCGCGTCGGCGTAGGGGTCGTCCACGGGGATGCGGCGCGTCGACGGCTCGCCGACGTCGTCGCCGGCGTGCAGCAGCGCCTCGTCGATCGCGTGGCGGGCGATGAGCTCCTGGGCCTTGGCGGTCAGGGCCTCGGCCTCCTCGTCGAACTCGGTCGACTCCGCCTTGGCCAGCAGCGCCCGCACCCGCGCGAGCATCCGCGCGTCGAGGCCCCGGGCCTGGCGCAGCGCCTGATCCGCGCCGCTGGCGGGTGCGCCCGGCGGCGGGATCACGCGCGGCAGCTCCGGCAGCCCGGAGAGGAACCCGAGCAGCGCGACCCCGATGCGCAGGTCGCCGCCGTTCCCGGGCGGGCGGCCCTCGGCGAGGACGGCGAGCTGGTCGACCCACCGCGCGTGCAGCTCCTGACCCCGTCGGGTGCGCTCCGCCCCGTCCGCGACGACGTGGCGGGCGATCGTGTCGGCGTGCCCGGCGGACTGGTGGCGCGCGACGGCGTGCACGACGTCGGCGGGGGTCCATCCCCGCCCCCACAGCTGCCCGATGGCGGTGCGTACCTGTGCGAGGACCGCCGCCGACGCGGCCGGGCCGTGGCGGAGCAGCTCGGCGAGCAGTGACTCGTGGAAGTGGGCGTCGGTGTTCCAGGAGTACGCCGCCCCCCAGACGAGGTCCTCCAGCGGTGGTGGGGGCGGCGGCGGCGGGGTGCGGGCGTGGTCGTGGTTGCGGGCGAAAAGCGGGTCATCCGGCCCGAAGGGCGGCGAGGCGGTGTCGCCGTGCCCGGCACCGGGAGGTGGCGCTGCAGTGTGCCCGACGCCGGGGCCCTGCGCTCCCGGACGGGGTGGCGGCCGCCGGCTTCGCTGCCGGCGCTTCTTCGCGGCGCGTCGCTGCTTGTTCTGCTTTCCCATGGCCACGAGTCTCGCCGACGGGGCGCACGCCGGGGCGCATTTCCTGCGCCTGTGGACGAGCCGGTGTTTGACCTCTGGCGACCGCCGGCGCCCGATCAGGCTCGGGCCGCGGGTGGCTACACTCGGGGCCACGGGAGGCGTGGCCGAGCCTGGCTGAAGGCGCCGGTCTTGAAAACCGGTAGACGGTTCTGCCGTCTCGTGGGTTCGAATCCCACCGCCTCCGCGCTGACCAGCAGAGACGCAGTGTCCCCCTCATTGTGGTCCTCAAGTATTCGCCCGATTTCGTCGACAACGGGGGTATCCTCGGTTGTCCGGGGTTGTCCGGGGTGATGGTGCTGCGCCGACCGGGTCACCGCCCCAGACCCCCGAGAGCCAGGAAGGCTTCGATGCAGCCACGCGTCCATGGTCCCGCAGACCAGCGCTGCTCGCCGCATGCGGACATGGCAGCCGTCGAGGCGGTGCTGACGGCGACCCACGAGCTGCTGTGGATCTCCTCGCCGGCGGACGCGCAGGCTGCCGCCGTCCGGCTCGTCGCGGCGCTCGGTGGTGTCGTGGTCACACCGGACGCACCCGCAGACGACGCGTTGCCGGTCGACGTCTCGTTCGGTGAAGGCGGGACGCTGCTCCCCTCGGCTCCGGCCGCGAGCGTCGCCCACATGCAGCTGGTGCGGCACCTGCCAGGATTCGTCCGCGACGCCCACCGGGCCGTGGAGCTCGCGGCCCGCACCCGGCGTCTGGTCGAGGAGGCCGAGATCGACCCGCTCACCGGCCTCGCCACCCGCCGGGTGATGGGCCGTGCGCTCGGTCGCCTCCGCGGCGACGACCTGGTCATCATGCTGGACCTCGATCGCTTCAAGCAGTTGAACGACTCCTTCGGGCACGAGCAGGGCGACCGGGTCCTGCGCGGCTTCGGACGGGCGATCCGCGCCTGCGTCCGCGCCCGTGACCTCGCCGGCCGCTACGGCGGCGAGGAGTTCGTCGTCATCCTGACCGGGAGCGACGGCAGCGCCGGCGCAGAGGCGTTCCTCAGCCGGTTGCGGACCGCCTGGGAAGCCGACCGCCCGCACCCGGTCACGTTCTCGGCCGGGATCGCCGGGGTCGGCAGCGACCCGTCACAGGCGCTGCCCGCCGCCGACGCGGCGATGTACGAGGCGAAACGGTCGGGTCGTGACCGCTGGGTGTGGTCGCGCGCCCCCGCGACGGGCCCACAGTGACCCCGCCCCGTCGTTCACGAGGTCGCGGCGTCGCCGCCGCTCGGAGGTGATCGCGCGATGACCGCTGCGGTCCCGCCCCGCGCCGTCACGACGTTCCTCGAGCTCGCGCTGTCGGGCGAGCAGCAAGCAGCGGTCCGACTCGTGATCGACCTGCTCGACGACGGCATCCCCGCCGGTGTCGTCATCCGCGACCTGCTCGGAGCAGCCCAGCGCGATGTCGGTAGGCGCTGGCAGGCCGGCCAGCTGTCCACCGCCGAGGAGCACGTCATCACCGGCGTGTCGCAGGCCGCCCTCGAAGCCCTGTCCACCACGGTGGGCGTGATCGCGCCGCACGGCCTGGTGGTGGTGGCCTGCGCAGAAGGGGACTGGCACTCGCTGCCCGCCCAGATGTTCGCCGAATCACTGCGGGCACGTGGCCAGGGCGTGGTGTTCCTCGGCGCCTCCACACCCGCCGACGACGTCGCGACGTTCGTGGCTCTGCGCCGTCCGGACGCGCTGGCCGTGACGTGCAACCTCGCCTTGTACTACCTCGGCACGGCGCGGCTCGTGGACGCCGCCCACCGGCACGGCGTTCCCGTCCTCGCGGGAGGACGCGCGCTCACCGCGCAGCGTGCCGCACGACTCGGCGCCGACGCGTGGGCACCCGACGTCGACGGTGCAACCGACCTGCTGCGATCCTGGCGCGCCCGCGCGCCCGTCGTCGACCCCACCCCCGTGCAACTCGACCGACGAGCGGTCGAGCTCGACGCCGAATCGACGACGCTGGGCGGCCGAGCGTTCGACGCGCTCGAGCAACGGTTCCCCCCCATGGCGGACTACGACGCCCGCCAGCGCGCGCGAACCCGCGAGGATCTGGTGTACATCGTGCGCTTCGTCGCGGCCGCGCGCCTCGTCGACGACGCCGAGGTCTTCACCGGATTCACGGCGTGGCTGACCGCGCTGCTCGTCGCGCGAGGCGTGCCGGCAAGCGCCCTCGCCACCGGCCTTGCGACCCTCGCGCCCCTCCTGCGCGAGGTCGATGAGGGCGCCTACCGACTGGTGCTCGCCAGCTGATCGGGAAGCGGCGCCTCCAGCCCCGCCGCGGGTTCGCCGAGCCCCGCCCGTGCTCTGGTGCGCGTGGTCAGGCATCCAGCGGGAGGGTGACGCGAAAGGTCGACCCGTCGCCGGGGCTGCTCCGCACGGAGACGTGCCCGCGGTGGCGGTGGACGGCGTTGCGGACCAGCGACAGGCCGAGCCCGGTCCCGCCGGCGGCGCGGCTGCGGGCCTTGTCGACGCGGTAGAAGCGTTCGAAGATGCGCTCGTGCTCGGCGGGGTCGATGCCGATGCCCGTGTCGGTCACGGTCACCACCACGTCGCCGTCGGCCGGGGTGACCCCGATGTGGACGCGGCCGTGCTCGCGGTTGTAGCGCACGGCGTTCTCGACGAGGTTGTCCACGATCATGCGGATGTCGTCGGGGACGGCGACGACGACGGCGTGGCCGCAGTCGCAGGACAGCTCGACGCCGCGCTCTGCGGCCGCGGCGCGGTAGCGGTCCACCTGGGCGTGGACGACCTCGGCGATGTCCACGGGGCTGCGGACCGCCTGGGCGGAGGCCTCCTCGATGCGAGCGAGGTCGAGCAGGTCGCGCACGAGCCCCGCGAGACGCTCGGCCTCGCCGTGCAGGCGCGCGATCATCTGGCGTGCCCGGTCGGGGTCGCGGTCCACGGCCAGGGCGATGGACTCGGCCAGTGCCCGCACGGCCGCGGCGGGGGTCTTGAGCTCGTGGGAGGCGTTGACGACGAAGTCGCGGCGGATGCGCTCCAGGCGGCGGGCCTCGGTCACGTCGTGGACGACGAGCTCGACCTCGTCGGGGTCGGCCCGCGACGCGCGCGCGGCGAGGTCGCGCCCGCCCGCGCTGGTCTCCACCTCGACGGGCTCGCCGGTGCGGGCCACCTGCTCGACCGCGTCGGCCAACGCGCCCTCGCCGAGGACCGCACGGGGGCGTCCGGCGGCGGGGGCGGTCACGCCCAGCAGCTCCTCCGCCGCCGGGTTGGCCGCGACCAGCCCGCCACCATCGAAGGCGAGCACCGCAAGCGGCAGACCGCGGAGCAGCCGCTCGGCGCGTCCCAGCTGCTCGTGGCTCACCGCGCCATTGTGACCCCGCCGCGCAGGCCGCGCGGCATCGGCGGTCACATCTCCGGCGGTCGCTGCACGACCGCCAGACCCGGCACAGCAGCGCATCGCCTCCGCAGGCTCCGGCGATGCACGAGTCATCAGTGCGCGGCGAACCGGTAGCCCACGCCGCGCACGGTGCGGATCAGCTCGGGGGCGGAGGGATCAGCCTCGATGCGCTGGCGCAGGCGCTTGACGTGGACGTCGAGGGTCTTGGTGTCACCGACGTAGTCGGTCCCCCAGATCCGGTTGATGAGCACCTCGCGGGTCAGGACCCGCCCGGCGTTGCGCACGAGCAGCTCGAGCAGGGCGAACTCCTTGGGTCGCAGCGGCACCGACGTGCCCCGCACCGTCACCTCGTAGCGGTCGGTGTCGACCCGCACGCCGGCGGCTTCCACGGGCAGGTCCCCGCCCCCCGTGGCGGTATCCGTGCCACGGCGCAGCACCGCACGGATGCGCGCGACCAGCTCGCGGGGCGAGAACGGCTTGGTGACGTAGTCGTCCGCGCCGAGCTCCAGGCCGATGATCCGGTCGATCTCCTCGTCCTTGGCCGTGAGCATGATGATGGGCACGCTGCTGGTGGCGCGGACCCGTTTGCACACCTCGGTGCCGGACAGCCCGGGCAGCATGAGGTCCAGCACGATCAGGTCGGGTCCTTCGCGCTCCACGAGGCCGAGCGCCTCCGACCCGTCGCCGGTGGCCACCACCGTGAAGCCCTCGGCTGTCAGCCGGTAGTCCAACGCCTCGACGATGGAGGGCTCGTCTTCCACGACGAGGATCTTGGGCATCGGCGCAGTGTAGGCACGGCGTTACGAATGCGCGCGTCGGCGTCGCGCGTCGCCCACAATGGGCGCATGGACCCCAAGCGCAGCGAGCCCGACCTCCTCGACCGGCTGGAGGCCCAGCAGCGCGGGTCGGCCGGCGCCCGCGTCGAGTTCCACGCCCAGCTCAGCGAATGCGACCGCATGCTCGTCGACGTGACGCGGCTGGTGGCAGGCGCGGTCTCCCCGGTGACCCGTGCGTTTCTCGCCGCCGACGAGCACGCCGGGCGGCGGTGCCTGCAGGAGGGGGGCGACGTCGACCGCCGATGCCGACGCCTGGAAGAGGCGTGCTACGTGCTGATCGCCCGCCAATCCCCGGTGGGCGCGGACCTGCGCCACCTCGTGGCCATCCTGCGATCCGTCGCGGATGTGCAGCGGTCCTGGGCGCTGGTCGGCCATGTCATCGGCGCGCTGCGATGGGTGCACCCCCCCGCGCTGACCCCCGCGCTCCGCGAGATCATCGAGCAGCTCGGCACGGTCGCCGCGGAGGTGTTCGCCGGGGCCGCCGACGCGTGGGGCCAGCACGACGCGCTGGCGGCCACCGACCTGGAGCAGCGTGACGACCAAGCCGATCTGCTGCAGAAGAGCATCCTGACCGAGCTGTACTCCGGCCCCTCCTCCGTGGAGGAGGCCGTCAGCCTCGCGCTGCTCGCCCGGTACTACGAGCGGGTCGCCGACCGCGGCGTGGAGATCGCGTGCCACGTCGCCTACATGGTCACCGGCCACCGACTGGACCCCGAGAGCTGACCACCGCTCCGGGCAACCCGCGCGCGGGGCAGCCGCCACGGATCCGGTCGGTCGCGCCCTGCGGTCCTTGTGGCAGCGGCCGACCGCGGTCTAGGGTTACCTCAATGGAAGCTGAGGCATATCCCGGCGTGACCCGGCGGGCGGCGCTGCACCGGGCGTTGAGCGAGCCGGCTCGCGTGACGATCCTCGACGCGCTCGCGGCATCGGATCGCAGCCCCGGGGAGCTGCGGGCGCTGACCGGGCTGGAGTGGAACCTGCTGGAGTTCCACCTCGGCAGCCTCGAGGGGGCCGGCCTGGTGGAGCGGCAGGTCTCGCAGGGCGATCGCCGCCGCCGCTACGTGCGCCTTCGCCCCGGCGCCTGGGAGGCCCTGCACGTCGCACCGCCGCTGCCGCGCGTGCGCGTGCCCCTGTTCGTGTGCACGCACAACTCGGCGCGATCACCCTTCGCCGCTGCCCTGTGGCACGAGCGCACCGGCCGGCCGGCGGCCAGCGCGGGCAGCCACCCCGCCCCGGCGGTGCATCCGCTGGCGGTGGAGACCGCGGCCGGCTACGGGATCGACCTTGCCGGTGCCACGCCGCACGGCTACCGCCAGGTGACCGTGGATCCTGATGTGGTGGTGTCAGTGTGCGACCGGGCGCGCGAGGGCGGCGTGCCGTTCGACGGTGTGCGCCTGCACTGGTCCGTGCCCGACCCGTCCACGGGCGGCCAGGGGCGCGACGCGTTCGAGGCGGCGTTCGCCGACCTCGCCGAGCGGGTGTCGCGGCTGGCGGAGGCGGCGGCGTGATCGCCCGACGGCTGGTCGCCGAGGCGCTGGGCACCGCCGGGCTGCTGCTGGCCGTCGTCGGGTCGGGGATCATCACCGGGGTCGACGGGGCGGCGTCGGCCCAGCTGTTCCAGCACGCGGTCGTGGTGGGTGCGGCACTGGCGGCGCTGATCCTCACGTTCGGTTGGGTGTCGGGGGGCCACTTCAACCCCGCGGTCACGCTGCTCGACGCCTTCTTCGGCGGCATCGGCCCGGGGATGGCCGCCGGCTACGTCGCCGCCCAGGTGGCGGGTGCCGCGGTCGGGGTCGTCGGGGCCAACCTGCTGTTCGGCCTGCCCGCGGTGGCGATCGCCACCACCGGCCGAGGCGGGATGGCGCTGGCAGCCAGCGAGGCGGTCGCCACGTTCGGTCTGCTGGTGGTGATCTTCGGCGTGGTGCGCTCGGGAAACACGCGGGCAGTGCCCGCCGCGGTGGGCACGTGGATCGCCGGAGCGATCTTCTTCACCTCCTCCGCGGCGTTCGCCAACCCCGCGGTGACCGTCGCCCGGGTGCTGACCGACACCTACACCGGCATCGCACCCGCCGATGTGCCCGGCTTCCTGGCGGGCCAGGCCGTGGCGGTGCTCCTGGCCGCAGCGCTCGTCGGCTGGCTGTTCCGGCCTGACCCGACCGTCGCCGCCGACGTCGCCGTGCCGCGCGAGCATCCACGCCCCGCAACCCGCGACCCGTGACCCGTGACCCGTGACCCGTGACGCCAATGATGCGCCCGTGCCCCGACACCGGACCAAGGAGGCCCCG
>JBBDQS010000089.1:23699-29178 GCA_040905805.1 Egibacteraceae bacterium
GACCCGTGACGCCAATGATGCGCCCGTGCCCCGACACCGGACCAAGGAGGCCCCGTGCCTGATGACACCCCCACCGTGCTGTTCGTGTGCGTGCACAACGCCGGGCGGTCCCAGATGGCCGCCGGCTGGCTGCGCCACCTCGCCGACGGCCGTGTGCGCGTCCTGTCGGGCGGGTCGACTCCCGCCGAGCAGGTCAACCCCGCCGCGGTGGAGGCCATGCGTGAGGTCGGCGTCGACCTGACCGGGCAGCAACCGCGCCCGTGGACCGAGGAGACGCTGGCCGCCGCCGACGTCGTGGTCACCATGGGCTGCGGCGACGCCTGCCCGGTCATCCCCGGCAAGCGCTACCTGGACTGGGAGCTGGAGGACCCCGCCGGCAAGGACCTCGACGCGGTGCGGCGTGTCCGTGACCAGATCCACCAGCGGGTCCTGGGTGTGCTCCATGATCTCGGTGTGCCCATCACCACGTGAGCGCCGACACCCGCTTGCGGGACGACCAGCCCCCCGCCGGGCGACTCGCCCGAGGTGCGTCGGCCGGCGGAGAGCCGAGCGCACCAGTCGTCGTCGGCCAGCGCGGCCCGCAGGTCGTCGACGTCGTCGAGCGTGAAGACCGGCACCGGCGGGAGGAGCTCGCGTCGCCGTGCGCCACTGCTGAGCGCGCGATCGAGCGTGGCGGGGTCCGCCGACAGGATGGCCTCGCCGCAGACCGGGCACGTGGCGGCCAGCAGACGGAAGTCGTCATGCCGGTTGTGGTGCACCTCGACCCCGGCGATGTCGACCCCGACCGCACCACAGCTCACGCACGCCAGCGCGAAGCCATCCATGAGGCCCTCCGAACCGGCCGGGCTCGCCCCGGCCTACTCGACGGTGAACTCGCCATACATCCCCTGGGCGGCGTGGGGGGGTCCGCCCTCGACCTCTGGCGGCCCTTCCGTGCTCTCCTCCGCGCCGGCCAGGAACTCCTCCGGATCCGCCCCCGTCGGGACGAAGCACACGACCGCGTAACGACCCGGCTCGTCGACGGTGCCGTCGCCGACCGCCTGCACCATCGGGCCGCCCGGCCCGGCCACCAAGACGGTGGCCGGCTCGCCGAGCGTCTGGCCGAGCTCTTCGGGAGGCAGTTCCACCAGCTCCTCGACCGACCGCTCCTCGTCGTCTTCCAGGCGGAAGGCGACGAACTCGTGCGCTTCCTCCTCCGATACGTTGACGACGGTGAACTGCGTCCCGGCCGGCACCGTCTCCGGCAGGCCCACGAAGGCGTAGTCGTGAAGGGCGACCTCCACCGCGTCGCCCGCATCCGCCGCGTCGTCACCTGCGTCGTCCATCTCGGTGTCCGCGTCCGGCTCGGTGAGGGCGCCGCCGTCGTCGTCGCTGGCGCACGAGGTCAACGCCAGGCCGAGCACGGCAAGGACCGCGGCGAGCGGTCGGAGCAATGAACGAGGTCGCTTCACGGTATGCCCTTCGTGTCGGGTGCGAACAGGCCAGTGAGCGAAGGCTACAGCATGGGCATTCCCCGCGGTATCCCGCAAATATGGGGACCATAGGGCGCCGAGCGAACGCTGCGCAGCGGCGGTTGCCGTCGGGCGCCGGGGGGGAATCCTTGGTCACGATGGCAGGCGACGGAGCACCGCGCGACGCACCCGCCACCGACGCCGTGAACAGGCCGTCGGGTCCTCCACCGCTGCTCGTCCGGCGCGAAGCGCCCGGCGGGACCGCCGCAAGCGCCGCCGTGCACGCCCGGGCCTTCCCCACCCCCGAGGGGGCGCAGGCTCCGGCCGAAGCCGTGCTGCTGGAGCGACTCAGGATGTCGGATTCGTGGCTGCCACACCTGTCGCTGGTCGCCGCCACCGCCACGGGAGAGGTGATCGGCCACGCGGTCTGCACCCGCGCGCGCGTCGCCGACCACCCGGTGCTCGCCCTCGGTCCCGTCGCGGTCGTCCCCGACCTCCAGGGCCGGGGCGTCGGCTCGGCCCTGATGCATGCGCTCCTGGGGGCGGCAGAGGCCTGCGACGAACCGCTGGTCGGGGTGCTGGGCGAGCCCGCGTACTACGGCAGGTTCGGGTTCGTGCCCGGCCTCGACGTCGGTGTCGAGGCCCCCGACCCCGGCTGGGCCGAGTACTTCCAGGTGCGCACCCTGTCCGCGCACACCCCCGAACTGCGGGGACGGTTCCGCTACCCGCTGCCGTTCGACGACTTGTGAGCCCCGGCGGACCCGCGGGTGGTCCTCCCGGCGCCGGCTCCGCGGCCCGGCCACCGGCCGGAATCGTGCTCGCCGGCGGTCGGTCGACGCGCATGGGCACGTCCAAGGCGGCGCTCCGGTGGGACGGCGCCACGTTGCTGGCACGCACCTGCGCCATCCTCGCCCGTGCGGTGGGCGGACCACTGCTCGTCGTGGGGTCCCCGGGCCGGGAGCTGCCCGCCCTGCCGCCCGGGGTCCGTGCCGTCGCCGATCCCAAGGAGGGGCGCGGCCCGCTCCAGGGCCTGGCGACCGGGCTGGCAGCGGTCGCGTCCGCGGCCGACGTCGCGTTCGTGTGCGCCACCGACCTGCCCTTCCTGCAAGCCGCCTTCGTCCGCCGGGTGCTGGCGGCGTTGGGGGCGCAGGTCGATCTGGCCCTGCCCGTGGTCCGCGGGCGACCGCAGCCTCTGGCTGCGGCCTACCGGACGGCGGTGGCGCCGCTCGCGGAGGCTCGCCTGGCCCGGGGCGACCTGCGGTTGCTGGGCCTGGCCGCGGAGGTCTGTGTGGCACGTCTGGACGAGGCGGCTCTGCTCAGCGACCCGGCGCTCGCCGCCGCCGACCCGGCCCTGCGATCGGTGGTCAACGTCAACGATCCTGCTGCGTACGCTGCGGCGCGGCGCCGGGTCGGGCGCGACGGGCCGGCGCTCCCGCTCGGCGAGGAGGGTTAGCCGCTCCCGCTCGGCGAGGAGGGTTAGCCGATCCGCTCGGCGCCGAGGTAGGGCTGCAGCGCCGCTGGGACCGCCACGCTGCCGTCGGCCTGCTGGTGGGTCTCCAGCAGCGCGATGATCGCGCGCGGCATGGCGATCGCCGTGCCGTTCAAGGTGTGCACGAGCGCGGTCTCCTTCTCCCCCACGCGGTAGCGGCACCGCAGCCGCCGCGCCTGGTAGTCGGTGCAGTTCGAGGCGCTGGTCAGCTCGCGGTACGCCTCCTGGCCGGGCAGCCACACCTCGATGTCGAATTTGCGGGCGGCCGAGTCGCCGAGGTCGCCGACGGGGATGTCCACCACCCGACCGTGCAACCCGAGGTCGGTGAACAGGTCGAGCTCGATGTCGAGCAGGCGCTGGTGCTCGGCCTCGGAGTCCTCCGGCGCGACGAAGGAGAACATCTCGACCTTGTCGAACTGGTGCATGCGGAAGATGCCGCGGGTGTCCTTGCCGTACGTGCCCGCCTCGCGGCGAAAGCACGTCGAGAAGCCCGCGTAGCGCACCGGCAGGTCCTCGGCGGCCAGGATCTCGTCCAGGTGCAGTCCCGCCAGCGGCACCTCGGCGGTGCCGACCAGGAACAGGTCGTCTTTGGGGATCTCGTAGAGCTGCTCGGCGCCGCCGGGCAGGAACGCCGTGCCGAACAGGGCCTCCTCGCGGGTCAGCACGGGAGGGATCACCGGGGTGTGGCCAGCCGCCATCAGCCGGTCCAGGGCGTAGCGCACGAGCGAGAACTCCAGCAGCACCGCCTGGCCGAGGAGGTAGGCGAACCGGCTGCCGGACACCTTCACCGCCCGCACCACATCGATGAGGCCGAGAGCCTCGCCGATCTCCATGTGGTCGCGCACCGCGAAGTCGAAGGTGGGCTTGGTCCCGAAGGTCGAGCGCTGCACCGCGTCGGTCTCGTCGGCGCCGTCGGGGGCGTCGGGATGCGGCAGGTTGGGGATCGCGGCGAGCGCCCGCTCCAGGCGCCCCTGCACCTCGACCTGGCGGGGCTCCAGCTCGTCCAGGCGCGTCGACACCTGCTTGACCGCGTCGATCAGCCCCTGGCGGTCCTCGGGGGCAGCCGCGCCGATCTCCTTCGAGCGGGCCTTCTGCTCGGCGCGCAGCCGGTCGCCCTCGGTGATCAGGGCGCGGCGCTCCTCGTCGAGGGCCCGGACCTGGTCGATGGTGTCTGCGGACACGCCCCGGCGCGCCAGTGCGGCCGCGACCGGCCCCGTGTCGTCGCGAACAAGCCGGATGTCGATCATGGTCGGCGCAGGCTACCAGCGCCGGCGCACGGTGCCGCCTGTGGCCGGGCAGTGTCCGGCGCGCCCCTCGGCGGAAGATGGGGTCTGCCGGACAGATCTGTCGCTCGACCCCCATCTACCCGGCGGTAGCCGTGGAGCCCAGCGTGCGCAAGCGGGCCACGACCTCACGGGTGAACCGCTGCGGGTCCTGCTCCAGCTCGAACCACCAGAAGCGGTCGATCGTCCACCCGCAGTCGCGGCGCAGCATGCGGTCACGCGCCGAGTCCCGTGCGGCTTGCGCCAGGCGCAGGTGCGGCGGTCCGTCGATCTCCACGCCGTAGCGCACGTCGAAGAACGGCAGGTCGACCTCGGCCACGATCCGCTCGCGGTGCACGATCGGCCCCGGGCGGCTCGCCACCGCGACCCCGACCTGCTGGAGCAGGCGACGTGCGAGCCGTTCGTGACCGGAGTGGTTGAGCTCACCGCGCAGCTCGCCGTGCGCTCGACCGAGCACGGCCTTGCCGGGAAAGCGCACGCGCCGGTCGAGCTCCTCGCCGATCTGGGGCAGCGTGCAGTGCCGCAACCGCTCAGCGTCGGCGATCACCCGGCACAGCGTGCTGAACCCCGTATGCCGCGCGTGGTCGGTGATGGCCCGGACGGTGCCCGCGAGCCGCAGGCCTCGGGCGGCCAGGCGCCGGACCGCCCCGAGGTCGGCGCTGTGGTGGACGCAGATGCCGTCACGCGCGCGCACGTGCCGTCCCGCCGCCAGCAGCAGCTCCACGTCGTCGGGTTCGTGGCGCAGGATGTCCAGGGCCCACAGGGCGGTGGCTCCAGTGAGCAGCGCGTCGGGACCGAAGGCCGCGAGCACGATGCGGCACCGGACAAGGTACGGCGGGTCGTCCTCCCCCGGGACCCACAGACCGGGCAGCCAGGGCTCCCAGCCGATGCGGCGCAGGTGCCGCAGCAGCGTCCTCGGGTGCACACCGTCTGGTGGCCGCGCGGGCGTGCGGGCGTCGATGTAGCCCAGGCGGGCGGCGTCGCGGTGGACCTGGGCCAGCGGTGACATGCCGCCGAGCTTCGTCGGCGTGGGGACCCGGTGCCACCCCCGACCCGGTGACCTGGGGACAAGCGTCGCGCTCCCTCGGCGCCCACCGGTGGTCACCGCCTTCGCCAACGGCGACCTGCCACCGGTTACTCCCCGGTAGATGGGGTCTGCCGGACAGATCTGTCGCTCGGACCCAATCTACCCGGCGGTAACCACTGGCCGGCGGCGGGGGGGGCCGGGGCGGGGCCGGCGGGAGGCGCGGGGCCGC